>CAKZKY010000485.1 GCA_937124575.1 uncultured Pseudomonadota bacterium
GCGCAAATGGTGAGGTCGTTTTTTAATCGATGAACCTCTACACCTTTAAGTACCTAAAAATGGCTTGACAGAAGGGTCGCACTACAAGTAAGATTATGAGACTTGTTGACAAGATAAAGGTAGATGACGAGCTCCAACAAGCGAAGAGAATTCGTGAGAAGGTATCCATTGATTCCATCATTGAAGTTTGTGCATCGTTTTATAGTAAGAGTCGGGAAGAGTTGGTCAAAAGTGGTAAAGGAAGACCTGAACGGCGGATAGCAATCTATTTGTCAAAGGTATTAAGTGGTCAAATGGGGAAAGAGATCGGAAATTATTTTGGAATAAAAGGACCAGGGGTGAGTGAAGTCATTAAGGGGATAGAAAAGAGGCTTGATACAGAGAGTAAATTTAGAAAAGAGATAGAGTATCTTAGGGATAAACTCATAACCGCATAACCGAATTTTGAAGGTTTGACCCAAGAAACAGAAAGATGACGGATATACATATTTTACTCTGTGGGTATTATTTCCAGGGAAATACCGGAGATGATATCCTAATGGAAGCCATTGTGGAGACACTTCGCAAACATGGTGAGGTGAAGGTAACCTCAACGGAAAACTTTGACGTTGAGCTCCTCAATTGGTGTCAACTTCTAATCATAGGTGCAGGAAGCCTCGTTACGCCAAGGGGCATAGGGGGGGGCAAGCACGCCAAGTATGCAAAAGAAAATGGGAAAAAGGTCGTTTATTATTCTCAGACCATCGAGGAGGGGCATCCACAGCTCAAAGAACATCTTGCAAGGGCTGATCTCATCACGGTGAGAGATTCCGAGTCAAAAAGGGTGGTCGAGGCTAATGGCTTTAGGGCAGTTCTCGCCTCTGACCCAATTTTCAAGAAGAAAAAACGCACCATTGGCTTCTCTTTTCGCAAATGGGTTAACGAGCCACCCGACATCATTGAAAGATTGGCAGCCATGCTGGATAACCTTGCCATCGATTATGAAATATTCTCTCTTCCATATACAGAGCGTGATACCGATACAGAAAGTGATACTGCATTTCATGAGCAGATCATTCGACATATGAAGAACAAACCTAAACAGACTGCTTACGCCGATGCCATTGAAAAGGTTGACCTTTTCATCGGTATGAGGCTTCATGCATTGATCAATGCCGTGAATCAAGGGAAAAAGGTTTTAGCCATCAACTATGATGCAAAGGTCGGAAGAATATTTGCCGATCTTTCAATGAGCGATCGAGTGATATCATACGAACAGGTGGAAAATATTCCATGGATGGTTAGGAATAGAATATTTAAATCCGACGCCCTTGCTTTGAGAGAACAGGTAAATGAAGCACTGATCGCACGGATGTGTGCCGATATCAAAAGAGAACCATCGCCGAAGGTATCCATTGTCATGCCCACTTATAATAGAGCCCATTATTTAAAAGAGGCGATTGACTCAATCGTAGCCCAAACCATGACAGATTGGGAATTGATACTGATTGATGATGGAAGCTCAGACAATACAAGAGAGTTGGTGGAGTCTTACAACAATGTCAAAATAAAATACTATAACTTTGGCCACAATGGTATCACCTTTTCACGAAATATAGGAAATCTTCTCAGCCGAGGCGAGATCATCGTTGTGGCAGACTCTGACGATATCAATTTGCCAAATCGTTTGGAAGTTACTTTAGAGGAGATGGGAAGAGGTCAAGCGGATATACTATATTCATCGATGTTCCACTTCGATGATACCGGCAAGAGGGAGCTGATACCAAGCCACCCTTTTTCCTATGAAAGATTGAAAGAGGGAAACTTCATCTACCATCCCACGGTAGCCTACCGACGGGAAGTAGCCATGTCCTGTCCATACAATGAAGACCTTGAGATGGTAGAAGATTATCATTTGTATCTTCAGGCAGCAGAGAAAGGGTATAAATTTCATCAGGTGGAAGAGCCTTTGGCCATGCATCGGTTGCATGAGGGACAGATATCATCCGCAAGAAGTGAAGAAATGGCAGAGATTCACAGGAAGCTTGTGGATTCCACAAAGGAGGAAAAGGAAAAGGTAAGGGATCCTCTGGTCAGTGTGATTGTGCCTACTTATAACCGTCCTGACCTGCTCAAAGAGGCTTTGGTGAGCATCTTCTCTCAGACCTATCCGAACTTTGAAATCATTGTGGTCAATGATGCGGGCGAAGATGTGAAGGCTGTGATAGACCCGCTGAATCAAGAAGGCAAGATCATTTATCTTCAGCACAAAGAGAACAGGGGTCTTCCGGCAGCGAGGAACACCGGCCTGAAAGCGGCGAAGGGCAAATATATCGCCTATCTGGACGATGACGATATCTACTATCCTCATCACCTCGAAACTCTTGTTGGCTTTCTTGAAAATAGCGATTACAGGGTCGCCTATACAGATTCCTACCATGCCTTTCAGGAATGGATCACGGATCGATACGTTACAGTTGCCAGGAAAGTTATTTTCAGCAAAGATTTCGATCGCAAGGCTTTACTTGTTAGTAATTATTTTCCGGTGATCAATGTTGTTCACCAGAAAGATATTCTTAACGAAGTTGGATTCTTTGATGAAACGCTCAATGCACACGAAGACTGGGATTTGTGGATAAGGATTTCTCAGCAATGTGATTTCTATCATATCAAGACAGTGACGGCGGAGGTGAGAACCCGCTCTGATGCAACGACGATGACCTCCAGAGATCGCATACCGTTTTTAAAAACCCTCCAGGAGATTCACGCAAGATACTCCTATCTTGTTACGGAGAATGATATCTTTGAAGCACAGAAAAGGGTGGAAGAGGGTCTCGCCAGAGAAGTGGAAATGAGGCAGATGTCTTCCGACGTCATGGAATATGGACGCCTCCATCATTATAGATTTGCGAAGGAATTTGTAAAAGACAAAAAAGTTCTTGTTCTTGGAAGTGGCAAAGGCTATGGGAGTTTTATTCTTTCAGAAGATGCTAAATCCGTTACCTGTATTGAGACAAATGAATACGACCTCAGACATGCTTCTTCAAATTATATAAAAGATAACCTTGAATTTATCAAAGGCTCTATCACCGATGCTTCCATTATTAAAGAGGAAAAGATTTTTGATGTCATCGTATGCTTCGGAGCCTTTGAACAAATCGAAGAACATGACGAACTGATGAAAGAGGTAAAAAGGCTGCTGAAGGATGACGGGATTTTTATTGTTTCTACCCCCAACAAGGATGTCTTTTCCGAACAGGGTGATTATCCAAAATCCCCTCGTTCCAGGGAAATTCCTTTTGATGAGTTCAGGTCGCTGATTAAGAATCATTTTAAGAATGCACTGATTTATGGTCAAAAGGTTTATCCATCATCAAATATCTTTCCACTGTTTAGGGGCCCCGGAACCACAAGAGACTATACGATAGAAAAGAGTGGCAAAGACTTTATGTTTGTGCCACCTGAAAGAAAAGAGGCACGATATCTCATTGCTGTTGCATCAGATGGCCAAGTAACAGAGATCATGGGGAATTCATATCTTGTGGATGTCTCTGAAACTCTCTTTAAATTGAAAGGAAACCAGATAAGAATCCTTGAGGCGGCCCTCAGAGATAAGGATACCCATTTAGGGAACCTTGAGGCGGTCCTCAGAGATAAGGATGCCCATTTAGGGAACCTTGAAACGGCCCTCAAGAATAAAGAAGTTCACCTCGCAATCCTGGAGACTGCCGTGAGGGAGAAGGAAACCCAGATAAGAAACCTTGAGGGTGTGATTAGGGAGAAGGAGACGACCTTAAATCATATTTACAATTCCCATGGTTGGAAGGCCCTTTTGGTTTATTACAAAGTGAGAGACAAGATCTTTCCAATGAATAGTAGGAGAAGAAAATCTGGAAAGATGATATGGAATTTCGTAAGCAGATTTAGAGACAAGAGGTCTGATGATAAACATAATAAAACGACTTGCGAGGCAGACCCTATCCTGCAGGATGCTTCTGAAAATGACTCGTATGGTGACGAATTGGAGGAGTCAACAAGTATCCCTGCCCTCTACACGGATGAAAATGTCTACAGGAGCGAGGTGGCTGTCATCTTAGTCAATTATAATTGCGGGAAATATGTTGCTCCGTTTTTTTCTTCTCTTCGAAAGCAGACCCTTCCCCCTAAGGAAGTTATCCTCTTCGATAATGGTTCCACGGATGGATCGTTGGAATTCATTTCAAAGGAATACCCTGAAGTTCGGATTGTTAGAAATGAAAGAAACCTCGGGTTTTCCCTTCCTAACAACCTGGGGATCCGACAAACCCTTTCAGAATATATTCTGTTGTCAAACCTCGATGTTGTTTTGGATTGCACCTTTATCGAGCAGATGGTTATCCCCCTGCAGAGGGATTCCAGCATCGGTTGGGTGGCCGGAAAGGTTTACAAGCTCACAGACCAAGGGCCGACGAAAGATGTTGACTGCTTTGCCCATCACATACAACGGGATCGTTATGCAAACGCACTCTCTATAAGACATCCTGATCCAAACGACCCATATTATCAAAAACCAGGGGTTCGATGGGGCGCACCCGCCTGCTGTGCTCTTTACCGTCGCCAGATGCTGGAGGAGATTCGTTATCAAGAGGAATATTTTGACGAGGACTTCTTCGCCTACTTTGAAGATGTCGACTTAGACTGGCGTGCTAATCTCTATGGGTGGAAGTGTTACTATCAACCTTTGGCCATCGCCTACCATGTCCGGGAAGGGTCGAAGATGGTTCTGGACCCGAAGATCATGGCCGGTTTAGTGATGAACCGATTCTTCATGATGATCAAGAATGATCGTCTCCTGGACATCCTAAAGGACTTTTTCCCTATCATGAAGGGAACGCTCTTTGCTTTTCGACGCATGTTGAAGGAGTGTCCCAGTGCGATTTTTTACCTATTTCAAAAGCTCACTCTTATCCCTAAGATGTTAAGAAAGCGGCGATGGATTTTTTCGAGAAGGAAGGCCACAACTCAAGAGATCCGGAAGTGGTTTGATACAGAAACAGTTCGATTAGGAAGGAAGAAGGATAAACAAGATATCCTCATCTTTCCTGTCGGCCCCTTGAACGCCCGCCTTGAACTTTCAAAAAGGATCAAGATGGATCATCCTCACTCGTTGGTCACACTCCTTTTGAGGAGGGATGAGATGGAAATGGGGCCGCTACCGAGAGGATTGAGAACAAGTTCTCGCCCATTCTTAAGATACCCTCTCTGTTACTTGAAGAAGCCCGCAGTTATACCTATTTATCATAATGCATGGCGCAAGGATTTTTTAAAGATGGCAAGCCTCGCTTTTCTCTCTGGCGCCTCCCCCATTTCCGTATATGGGGAAAACGGGGAGGTTTTAGAAAAGAATTTCACATCCATTTTTTTGGGGGAATTCAGGTTTATTCTCTTAACTGGCATTCTTTATCCTTTTGCAAGGGTCACAAGGAGCTTCCTTCCGCTGATCAGCAAGTTGCGGCACAAGGACAGGGGATTCAGCAGGGCTGAAAAGACTTGGTTCATTATCCCTATCTATCCGGACCTCTCCCACCATTTTATTTTTCAACAAGTGCTACATCTGAGCCAACTTATACCCAGCGAAGTCGTATCTGTTCTAAAAGGCGATCCGTCATACCGCGCCCATTATATGAAGCCACTTGATCAAAGGATAAAATATCTTCCCTTTGCAGAACGACTTTGCGTCGCTGCAATTAAAGGTTTTATACTCCTCGCCTTTACTCGACCCCGAAAGCTTCTGGAGGCTTGTCTCAAAATTGAAGATGCGGCCAGAGAGGAGGGGGAAAAGATCTGGTCGTTGAGAGGATTTCTTTCACCCTTCAATCCCCTCAATGGCCTCGCTCTTTACCTCTTATCCAAAGGACAGATACCAAAGATGATCCACACCTATGGACTGACCATCCCCACCAATTATGGCCTCTTTTTTTCTATGGTCTTTGACGTCCCTCTGACGGCTACCTATTATATTGACATCCCCAAAGGCATTCCCTCCCGTTTTTTTAGATTGAAAAAAGAGAGGTTGGAGAGAGTGATTGTTCATACAAGACACTGCATTCAAGAACTGGAAAAGTTGATGCATATCCCCCCCGAGATGATCGAATACATTCCCTTTGGAACATCGATCACAGATACGGCCCCGATCGATGGGGTCAACCACCCGACTGAACTGCTTTCGGTCGGGAGATTGATTCCAAAAAAGGGGATTCATATTCTCATTGGGGCATGCGAAATTCTCAAAAGAAAAGGATATTACCTGCCATGCCTCATCGTTGGGAATGGACCGGAACTTCCTCACCTCCAGGCAGCCGTAAGGAAGGCCGGATTAGAGAACAGGGTAATCTTTTTAGGTAGCAAGGGCTATGATGATTATCTTTCACTCCTCAAACCCCACAGAATTCTCGTTCAACCTTCTGTCATTGCGGAAAGCGGCGATCACGACGGCATCCCCTCTGTGATTCTCGATGGCATGGCGAGAGGGTTGATCGTCATCGGGACGAGGATTGGCGGAATTCCGGAGGTCATACACAATGAGAAAAATGGGTTTCTTGTACCCGCCAATGATCCAAAGGCTTTGGCCGAATGTATCGAGAAGGTTCTTGCAACACGAGAAATTCATCAACAAATTTCTCAGAATGCAAAATTGACCATTCTTGAACATTATGATGTTAAGAATCTGTCGAAGAAGATGGCCGAGAAATGCGGTTTCATAGCCAGTAGGTCAACAGCAGAATGGCCGAAATAACGAGAGCTCATATCTATTGATTTCTCTATGAACTGGGGACGGGACTCGGATTCCCTGTATTGCAGTTTAAATAGGGGGCTTCGCTTCTGACACGGGTCGGATAATGCCTACAAAGATTCGTTATATCGAAGACTATCATCATGATCCTTTGGAAAAACGGACTCCTCTCTTTTTCCATGAGCTTTTGGCAGAATTGGCCCCAGGTTCTCGTGTCCTCGATCTCGGTTCTGGTGGAAGCACTTTCCAGTACAATCAATTTTCACACCTTATGATTTATTCATGCGACATTTATTTCAGAGGTCAAGAACTGATTCGCAGACCCAATATTCATTATGTCCTCACCTCTGCGGATCGCCTCCCTTTTCTGCCAGAGTCTTTTGACCTGATCGTCGCTAACTTTGTGTTTGAGCATTTCAGAAAACCGCTGGATGCACTGTTAGAATCTGAAAGGGTACTAAAGGTCGATGGCCATTTTTATACTGCGATCCCCAACTCAACTGTGATAGAGGATCGGTGCTACCGGCTATGGAAAGGGCGTAAGGACCATGTTCAGACCTATACCTTTCATCATTTCCTTCGAATGGTGTATTGTTTTACTTCGTTCAAATTGCGGAGTTTCTGCGATTATCCAGCAGGATTCACTTGGTTCGATAGCATTAAAAAATATAACCTCCTACAAAAATTGTTTTTATCCATTCTTAAAATCTTGAAATATTTCAATCCGGACATTCTCAGGACATGTAATTTTTTATTTTGTTTTAGAAAAGAGGGCCTAAGGGGTTATCGTTTCCTAACTCATAACTGTATGCATTGTGGTGGGGCTCTTGCATTGTCCATCAATGATCTATCTGGGCACTGGCGATGTCCCGGCTGCGGGAAATCTAATCCGACATTATAGGTCGCTCTTTCAGATTACCCCTCGAGGGTTTGAATTTGAATTCTAATCAAAAACCTTTGGTCGTCATCTTAGGTGGACTTGGCTTCATTGGGAGTCATCTATCAAGAGCCATGGTTCGGGAAGGGTTTCCTGTCCGCATTTTTGATAAGCTCAATGCCTCCCGGGAACTCATCAAAGATATCGAGCCCGATATTGAAATCATCGAAGGAGATGCGGAAAGACCCCAAGATGTCCTTGACGCTCTATCGGGAGGTGAAATCGCCTTTCATCTAATTCATACGACCGTTCCGGGTTCCTCCATGCAAGATCCAGGGTATGATGTTCAGAGCAATGTGGTCTCCTCGGCCCGATGGTTGTCTCAACTCCACCACACCTCTCTCAGAAAACTTATCTTCATCTCCTCAGGCGGGACGGTATATGGGATTCCTCAAACCAATTCTATCACAGAAGATCATCCCACGAACCCCATCTGCTCTTACGGGATTACAAAACTCAGCATCGAAAAATATGTCCTCTTATACGGACATCTTTATGGGATCGATTGCAAGATCCTCAGGCCCTCCAACGTTTACGGAGAGGGCCAAAAATTGAATATCCATCAAGGTATCATTGGTGTTTTTGTTGATCGAATGCTACGTGGGGAACCAATCGAAATCTGGGGTGACGGAACCATTCGGCGAGACTATCTTTACATCAGCGATCTGATTTCAGGGATTTTCAAACTAACAAAGTATCGAGGTCCTTATGAGATCTTTAATATTTCCACCGGAGAGGGCCATTCTATCTTCGAGATTGTTGAGATGCTTGGAGAAATCCTTGGTAGAAAATCCCAACTGACGTTCAAGCCCTCAAGGGGGTTTGACGTTCCCATCAATGTTCTCTCTGCAAAGAGATTGATGGAAGAGACTGGTTGGAAGCCTCAAACCGCGTTGAAACAGGGTGTTGAGCGATATATTCAATGGCTACAGAAGGTTCGAGGGGTTTGAGGTTTCCGACTCTGCTCTTTCATTTCTGGATTTCGTACTCTCCCCCTCAATTCGGAGACGAAATATGCCACAAGCAAGCCTCATTATTGTCAATTACAATGGAAAGGAGTGGATCATAGATTGTTTAAGAGCATTAGAAAGGCAGTTATTCAAAGATTTTGAAATCGTACTAATAGAAAATGGCTCCTTGGATGGTTCCTTAGATAGGATACGGAATTATTTAGGGGAAAGTTCTTTAGCTCCTATTGTCAAATTAGTTACTCTTGATACTAATTTAGGTTTTGCGGGAGGTACCGCAGAAGGATTAAAGCATGCTCATGGCATATATATAGCTCTTTTAAACAACGATACAAGGCCTGATGGAAGGTGGCTTGAAGCGCTTGTTAAAGCTATGGACAGTGACCCTAAAATTGGAATCTGCGCTTCGAAACTTATCATATTTGACACGGACCTGATCGACAGCGCAGGGGATGGATTTTCAACTCTTTTAAAGGGGTTTAAAAGAGGAGAGGGCAGAGGAGCATCCTTTTATCAAAG
>CAKZKY010000486.1 GCA_937124575.1 uncultured Pseudomonadota bacterium
TAATGGACAAGGGGTCAATCCGCTATCAGGGGACCATTGAAGAATTAAAAAAGAACGAAGAAGTCAGAAAGAAATACTTAATGGTATAAGTTCCCTCTTTATCTCCAGAAGCAATCCTCTAAGACAATTTGAAAAAAATCATTAAGATAATCCTTCATGATCTGATTCCAGATTGCTTGGCAAAGAAAAACTTTTGATGTTTTGAAAGAAGGAGAGTTCCAATGAAAGAAGTCACCCATCCCATGTTCTCCCCCACCCCTCCAACCAAAACGAAAAGGGGAAAAATTGTTTCTGCAGAAGAGGCCGTTAGGGTGATTCGAGACGGCGATACCATCGCCACTGGAGGGTTTGTGGGAACGGGGTTTGCTGAGGAGATCGCTATCAAGCTCGAAGAGCAATTTCTTAAGACGGGAAAACCCAGGGATCTGACTCTGATTTATGCGGCGGGGCAGGGAGATGGGGGTGAAAAAGGATTGAATCATTTAGGTCATGAGGGCCTAATCAAAAGGGTGATTGGCGGGCATTGGGGACTGGCTCCAAAACTTCAAAAATTAGCCTTCGAAAATAAGATCATGGCCTATAACCTACCGCAGGGAGTAATCTCTCACATGTATCGAGATATCGCGGCCCATAAACCCAGAACCATTACCGCAGTCGGTTTAGGGACCTTTGTCGACCCCCGACTTGGGGGCGGAAAAATCAATCAGATGACAACAGAGGACATCGTAGAATTAATGATCATTGATGGAAAGGAGTATCTTGCTTATAAAACCCTGCCCATTCATGTGGCTATCCTCCGGGGGACCACGGCCGATACCGAAGGAAACATCACGATGGAGAAAGAAGCATTGACGCTCGAATCCCTCTCCATTGCCATGGCAGCTAAGAATTCCGGTGGATTTGTGATTATCCAGGTTGAACGAATTGCTGAACATGGAACGTTAAATGCGAGACAGGTCAAAATTCCTGGCATCCTTGTTGACTGTGTCGTGGTCGCTCCTCCTGAACACCACTGGCAAACGTTTGCTGAGTCCTATAATCCGGCTCTTAGTTGCGAAATTAAAATTCCAATGCAATTCATCCCTCCCATGGAAATGAATGAAAGAAAAATCATCGCCCGAAGGGCTGCTTTTGAACTGAAACTCAATAGTGTCGTCAATCTTGGAATTGGCGTCCCTGAGGGAATTGCCAATGTCGCGAATGAAGAAAAAATTATTGATTATCTTACCCTCACCACCGAGCCGGGTGTGGTAGGAGGAATTCCGTCAGGAGGTCTAAACTTCGGAACCGGAACCAACATGGATGCCCTTCTCGACCAACCCTATCAGTTCGATTTTTATGATGGCGGTGGATTGGACGTAGCCTTTTTAGGTCTGGCGCAGGCAGATCAAGAAGGAAACGTAAATGTCAGTAAATTCGGTCCAAAACTGGCCGGGGCGGGGGGATTTATTAACATCAGTCAAAATGCGAAGAAAATTGTCTTTGTGGGTACCTTTACCGCGGGAGACCTGAGGGTTTTGGTACAAGGTGGAAAACTCTGGATTGACCGGGAAGGAAAAATTAAAAAATTTATTAATCGGGTGGAGCATATCACTTTCAGTGGGAAATACGCCATCATCAAAAATCAACCCGTCCTCTACATCACAGAGCGATGCGTCTTTTCTTTAACCCGGGAGGGGATGGAATTGATTGAGATCGCTCCTGGCATCAATATCGAAAAAGATATTCTATCCTGGATGGACTTCAAACCCATCCTCAAAGTCCCTCCCCGGTTGATGGATGAAAGAATCTTCAGGCTCGAACCTATGGGATTAAAGGAGATTCTCTTGACGATTCCCCTCGAAGAACGTATGACCTACAATCCCTCGGAAAATCTCTTTTTTGTGAATTTTGAAGGACATTCGATTAAATCAAGGCAAGATATTCAAGAGGCAAAAGAGATGGTAGAAAAACTTCTGGCCCCCCTGGGCAAAAAAGTTCATACCATTGTCAATTACGATAATTTTACTATCCTGCCGGATTTGGTGGATGAATATACAGAAATGGTGCAATATCTTGTCAATCAATATTATTCCGATGTCACTCGATATACCACAAGTACCTTCCTTCGCATGAAACTTGGGGATGCACTTCAAAAGCGGGGGTGAAACCCCACATTTACGAGAGTGGTGAAGAGGCCCGGGAAGCCCTTAAAAAAGGGTAGAGAGGAGCGTATGATGCCTGAAGGAAAATCCATCCAAGAATTGAAAATTGGTGATTCAGCAGAGATTACAAAGACCATTACGGAATCGGACATCGAGCTGTTCGCAAAGGCCGTCGGAGACTTCAATCCCATCCACCTTGATCAGGCTTACGCAGAGAAGACTCCATTCAAAGGGAGAATTGCCCACGGAGCATTCTCTGTAGG
>CAKZKY010000487.1 GCA_937124575.1 uncultured Pseudomonadota bacterium
AAATCTTTAACCCTGATCCTGAAATAAATTCAGGATGACATAATAGTAATTAAGGCACTACTCCTTCATGTGAGGAAGTCTCCCTTTTCTTCCTCCTCTCCTGGTGGGAGGAGGTGAGGAGGAGGGGGAATGATGCTGTTATATTACCAATTTTGGAGAAGATGTCAAGGCGAGGTGACTTCTTTCGTGTGGGGAGATGACGGAATCCAAAAGGTGCACTATTCTTGCTTCTTTGCCGTAGCCGTCTTCTTATAATTTTCAATGAAACGAGAAATCTCTAAGGCAAAACGGTCAATGTCGAAGAGATGGTTTTTCAATATCTCATAAATTTCTTTCGGAGAGACTTCATGGTAAAGGTGAACCATCCTATTTCTGTACCCCGCCATCTTTAAAAGTACCTTTGTATACTCCTTGTCTACAATTCCCTTTTCTCCGAGTTCCATCGCAATTTTTTTATATTCGAGTTCCTTAAATCCATAGCTTTTTGCAAGAATGTGTCTTCCGATATCAAAGACCGATTCCAGGGAACGTCTTAAATAGCTCTCTGCGGAAGCCGGATTTCTTTTGTCTGAAAGGAAATCCGCCTCGGTCATGGAAGAAAGTTCTCTCAAGCTGGAAAGAAACCCCTGAATGAGGGTTAAATTTTTTTCTAGCTTATCGATGTTCAATTTCGAAATAACCATCTCGAATTGCCTCTAAAAACTCCTTCTCGAAATCCATCTTTTTAAAAGAGAGGTCCGATGCCATTTTGATAACCCGTTCCTCATACTCTTCAAGGAACAATTCATCTTTGCAATAGACCATTTCTCCTGTTGAGATCGCTTCATACTGGAAAAGGATGTCTGTTTCATGGAGGAATACAAGATCAATGGCAAAAGGTTCAAAAAAAATAGAGAGGTCGGCATAAAGTTCACCGTATGCTTCGAAAGGGTCTTCAGGAAACTTCCCCAAGAGCACCCCAATATCCAGGTCAGACCTCTCACCAACCTTCGGGTAATCTCCGCTTAAGAAGGCGATTCCACTCTCTTTCTGTGAACCGAAGAGGTAAGCCAGGAGGACGCCATGTTTTTCAAAAATGTCTTCTAATTTTTCCCTCTTCATCAAAGTCTCGTTGTAGAGAATAAACTCCTTTAGAAAGTTTTCAACTTTCCAACAGGATGATTTGCACTGGGATTTCGACCCATATTCGCTCCGAAAGGAATCTTTCTAACGGAGTAAAACAGGATATTTGCCATTAAAATAGCAGAGGCGCATCCGCCTGTCAAATACAAAAGTCTATGGAATCAAGTGATTGTGTAAGGCGATTCATCTTTTTGAAAGCATGGATTTAGGATGAATATCTAGCCAAAGGTATTTGAAATTCTCTTCAAGAGACTCTTCGCTCCGCTCAGAGTGACAAGAAGGGTAACGTCATTCTGACCTCGTATTTAATACGGGGGAAGAATCTCAAAATGTTAGAAGAAATTTCTCAAATTTAACCATGTAGGAGTCCAATGTCTAAGGGCTAACTCCAATTTTTGAAACTAATCTTATCAAAGGGTGGATGGCAGTTTTTCTAATGATATTGCTTTGGTGCCGGGGCGAAGGGTCGTAATGGCCTCTGCTTCTTTTGAAGGGCGATAGATGAAAAAACGATTGACCTCATAATTTGAAATCACTTTAGACAGACGAGTGAGGGATCCCGCCATCTCCGGGAAAGCAGTTCTGGATGCCTTTACTTCAAGAAGAGCAAGTTTGTGGTTTCCCATAGGAACCAAAAAATCGACCTCAAGACCCTGTTGGTCACGAAAATAGTAGAGCTGTCTTGGTTTTCCAGAATTGATCTGCCGTTTGATGATTTCTGAGGCGACAAAACCTTCGAAGATCGGTCCCAAAAAGGGAGAACGGTTCAACATCTTTTCAGATTCGATACCGAGCAGATAACAGATAAGACCCGAGTCGCAAAAATAGAGTTTCGGGGATTTAATGAGGCGTTTCCCGAAATTTTCATAGAAGGGGGGTACCAGGATGATTTGAGAGGTAATCTCGAGAATATTCAACCATTCGGAAATCGTCGGGACCGCCACACCGAGTGGCGCGGCTAAATCTGTGCGATTAAGGATTTGTCCACATCGACTTGCTAAGAGTGACAGAAAACGGCGAAATGTAGCTAAGTCTCGTATAGAGCTGATCGCCCGGACATCTCTCTCCAGATAGGTCTGGATGTATGATCGAAAATAAGTCTGTGAGAACGATGGGTGAGCGAGAACTTCTGGAAATCCTCCTTTTAGGAGGGAGACCTTTGGGGTCTCTAAAATGGAGAAGGGTAACAGATGGAACACAGCGGCTCGACCAGTGAGCGATTCGGTCACCCTTTTCATGAGTGGAGCCTCTTGAGACCCCGTAAGCAGCCACTGGCCTTTCTTCTGCGGAGATCGATCCATACGGGTTCTTACATAGTTGAGAATTTCCGGCACATTCTGGATTTCATCGAGAATGGCCGGAGGCCGAATCTCATCGATAAAGGAACGAGGGTCCGAGCGTAGACGGGCAATAAGATCCGGATCTTCCAATAAATAATACTGGGCCTCAGGAAAGATTCTTTTGAGCAGAGTGGTTTTCCCCGCACGTCTGGGGCCGGTGAGGATCAGCCCTGAGAAATGTCTAAAGGCGGATAAGAGTTCGGATTCGATCTGTCTGGGGATATACT
>CAKZKY010000488.1 GCA_937124575.1 uncultured Pseudomonadota bacterium
TAGAAAATTGGGATTTTGAACATTTGATATTGTTTCGAGTTTCGTGCTTCAAATTTCGGATTTATACTCCATTCTGTAGAAAGAGTGAGGAGTTCATTTATGAATAGAGATGAGTTGAAAGTGCAATTCTATGACGAGGTGTCCAAATGCAACCACTGTGGGTTCTGTTTGGCGCACTGTCCTCTTTATACTGTGACGGGGAGGGAATGGGCCACACCCCGAGGTAAGAATGCACTGGTGAAGGCGATTATCGAAAGAAAGATTGATTGGACTCCTGAAATCGAAGCAACCCTCTTCCGATGCACAGGTTGCAGGCTCTGCACGCAGACCTGTTTTCCAGCAGTAGAGACGAACCAAGGTGTTCTGGCAGCCCGGGAATGTCTGGTAGATCAAAAGCAATATCCCAAGGTGGTTGACCGCGTGGTGGAGGCCATGGAGAGCCATTACAATATTTTGAGCGAACCGAATGCCAACCGCACCCTCTGGATGGAGAAGCTGGATGGTCTTCCTACTCACCTATTTCAAAAAGAGAAGGCAAAGGTGATCTATTTTGTGGGATGTGTGGCAGCTTTTTATCCGATGGCTCAAAAGATTCCGCAGAATTTTGTCCAGATTCTGCATAAGGCGGATGTGGATTTCACTATTTTAGGAGGAGATGAATGGTGCTGCGGGTTTCCACTCATACAGGCTGGGATGAAGGAGAAGATGAAGGCGTTGATCGAACATAATCAGAAGAAGGTGAAGGAAGTGGACGCTGAAACCGTTGTCTTCACCTGCCCGTCATGCTTCCACACCTGGAATGAGAAGTATCAAACCGATGCCAAACTCCTCCACTCCACTCAATTCATCGAACGGTTAATCGAAGAGGGCAAGATCAATTTTCAAAATGGAGTGGACCGGACAGTCACCTATCACGATCCCTGCGATCTCGGAAGGAACAGTAAAGTCTTTGATGCTCCAAGAAATATATTGAAAAAGATGTCCGGACTGAACCTGGTCGAATTAGAGGGAAACCGCCAATTGAGTGTATGCTGTGGTGGTGGAGGAGACCTCGAAATGATCGATCCAGAGCTCTCTGCAGCCATTGCACAGAGAAAGGTCGAAGAGATCCAGAGGACAGGAGCAGAGGAGGTGGTGACCTCCTGTCAGCAGTGTATCCGGACGATCTCCGGTTATGCAAGGAAGCATAAGATTAAATTGAAGGTAAAGGATATTACTGAGGTTGTCCTTGAGGCGATGGGATAACCTATTTTCCGATTTGAGCGTATAACTTTTTCAGCTCTTCCTCCACCTCTCTTGAAGGTCGTTTCAAAGGAAGTCTTGGCTCTCCACCAAAATAACCGGCAAGGTCCATGGCTGTCTTTAACCCACCAATCCCGTACTTCATGGTTACTGCTTTGGCAAGGGGGGTGAGTTGGTTTTGCCACCTCCTCGCTTCATCCATTTTCCCCTGTTGGAATAGTTTCTGAATCTTCACACATACCTCTGGTACCACATTGGCCACGGCCAGGATCCCCCCAGCCGCTCCTATACAGAGGGCTGGGAAGAAGACAGGAGCAGAACCGACAAAGACAGAAAAACCCTCTTTTGAAAGATGGATGATTTCGTTCAGTTGACCGATATTGCCAGAACTATCTTTTATGCCAACGATATTAGGGTGATATGATAGTTTGGCCACAAGGTCGGGGTCCATGTTGATACCCGTGAACTGGGGGACATTATAGAGGAGAATGCCGATGCGAGAGGACTCCGCTACGGCAACGAAGTGGTCATAGAGGGCTTGGGGTTTCATCGAACCTTTGAAATAGGATGGGGTGACGATCAAGCTGAAATCGGCACCTGTTTTTTCTGCCAATCGATTAAATCGGATTGTTTCCTGTGTGGACTCTGCCCCTGTTCCAACGATCATCACCTTTGATCTTGGAATCGATTCCCGACTCATCTCCATAACTTTCAGCTTCTCTTTCTCATTCAGAAAGACCGCCTCTCCATTGGATCCCAAGATCAGATAGCCAGAGAGTCCAGTTTTGTTCCACTTATTGAAATTCTCTTTCAGCTTGTCTAATGCCAGAATCCCTTTTTGAAATGGTGTGGTAATTGGGGGAATGACGCCGCTGAGTTTCATCATTTTTCTCCTAAACAGATTCAATTCGTTATCCATTTTTAACCATTATAATTTATCTTGACAACTTTAACAAATAGGATTCTAATAGTATTAGAATTCCCATCTGGAGGTGGACTTTGGTTGAAGAAAGAGTCAAAGATGCGACGAAGATATTAAATCTCCTCCGCTCTATGTCCAACTATAGACCCCATTTTGAGATTATCGGAAATTACCGGCTGATTGACGATGGCCTTAGACCGGAAGCCACTATCATTATCAAGGCAGATGGAAAAGAGATGCACGAGGCCGATACAGGGGTAGGGCCGGTGGATGCACTTGCCAAAGTCTTAAAGAAGTCTCTCAAATCGATTTTCCCGGAGGTCGATCAGATTAAATTGATTGACTTCAGTTCCAGAATTTTTGACCCTGGTGCAGGCACGGCCGCAGGTGTTGAGGTGGAGATTCTTTTCAGCAACGGGAGTGAGGCCTGGGGGGTGAAGGCCTTCTCCGAAAACATCTGCAAGGCTTCCTTTATGGCGCTGGTAGATGGATTCGAATATGGGATTTATATTTCAAGGCCTTCTTACTAAACGATACCCATGATGAAGGAGAGGAAAGGATTAGAGATGCAAGAGGTTACTTGTATGGATCGTCATAAATTAGAACAGGTCGTATTGGAAAAGGCAATAGACGGAAAGCTCCCTTGTGCCCTTTGTTTTAAGATCGCTGAGGATTTTGGAATTTCAAAAAAGGAGATGGGCCAGATTCTGAACGAAATCAATATTAAGATCAGCCAGTGCCAGTTAGGCTGTTTTAAATAAATGAAGCCAGAGGAGTAGAATCTGGGGAGGAGTTGACCCAAAGGCCATTTAGATATAATAGCTTCATCAAAGGCTAAAGGAGGTGAGAAAACGTCACATAAGGACAAAATGAGAAGTGGGGGAATTCATCGGTATCTCACAGAGGGTTTTTTAACCAAAAGACATCCTATAAGGAGTCAAGTAAAAAATTAGGGTAGTTTGTGAAATAGTTTTCCACAATATATTTACTCAA
>CAKZKY010000489.1 GCA_937124575.1 uncultured Pseudomonadota bacterium
CTGGTGCTGATGCCGACGGCAATGTCCCCTTCTTTGCCCAGAGCCTTGAGTTGTTTGGCAAAGACTTCGCTAAAGGAAAAATCGTTCGCAACGCTGGTGAGAATCGAAGCATCTGTGGTCAGGGCAATGGCAGGCAGGGGAGGGCGATCCATAATATAGCGATTGACGAACTCTGCAGCCAGATGCTGAGCATCGGCTGCACTTCCACCATTTCCGAAGAAAAAGAGTTTGTTACCCATCTCGAAACAATGGGAGATCAGTTTAACCACATCGAGAAGTCTGGGAAGGTTCTCTTTGAGAAAACGGTTTTTGACCTCGATGCTTTCTTTGAATCGTTTCTGAATGATATTTTCCATAGTGTCCAAATATTATACTTCCCGTTCCTTCCTGTCAAGAAAAGCTTTTCTTGTCCCTTTCTCTTCCACGTCATCTTATAGGTATTTGTCTAACCGACGATCCGACTAATGACTATGGAACTTTTTATCTTTTGGTGTTTTCCAGCGACGGTTAAGCCATGACCACTGACTCGGGTATTGTCTTACGATCTCTTCAATGACGTTTGTAAATTTTATGGTCAGCGTTTCTATATCCTTCTCCAGATGGTTTGTCCTTTCGATGTTAATGGGAGGCCTGATGATCAATCTCTGTGGAATATTTTTTTCTCTTATGATGAACATCGGTAAAATCGGGGCGCCTGTTTTTAGGGAAAGGAGGGCTGGGCCGGTAGGGGTGAAGGCCGTCCGGCCAAAAAAGGGAATAGGAATACCTCCACGCCTCTGTTGCTCATCCGCAACGAGATAGAGAATCTCGTTGCGGCGTAAAGCGTTTAGAGATTTTTTGAGAGATGTGGTGATTGGTTTCATGGGAAATGGATTCTGTCCAAGACGCCGTTGATAGTCTCCAAGCCTATTCCAGAGTTTTGGATAGTTCCCTTCGTTATACATGAGATTGAATCGGTAACCTTGTAAGGCAAGCCTCCCCCCAACCAGTGTGAACGGTCCCAAATGGAGACCCAGAGCGATGACCCCTTTTTTGTTGGCGAGGGCCGATTG
Organism: uncultured Pseudomonadota bacterium; assembly: GCA_937124575.1. Classification (GTDB taxonomy): domain Bacteria; phylum Desulfobacterota; class BSN033; order BSN033; family UBA1163; genus RBG-16-49-23. Next base: position 1,053 of record CAKZKY010000489.1, read on the forward strand.
CAGGCATTCTTCTCCAGAGATTTTAATTTTAAGAAGAAATCGTTCAAAAGGGTTGACGTAGGCATAGACTGATTCGAGAGGAGTGAGGATGAAGTTAAAAAAGACTTCTCTGGCAATCCGGGTAATCTCTTTAGGCTCCTTTTCCTTTCCAAAGGCAAGAGTGAGATGATTGATTACCCTTTCTCT
>CAKZKY010000490.1 GCA_937124575.1 uncultured Pseudomonadota bacterium
CCTGTTTGTTCCCATATTTCGGGACCGGTTGTCTTAAAATGAATTTCAGGATTGGCTGGGTTCTTAAATTGTTGGGGCATATAGTATTTTGGATCAGAGGCCGCAATTCGTTCCGCCTCTTCTATCGCTCCCTTCATTCCCTTGGCTCCGGGCGTCAGGATGATGTTTGTCCCGAAAATGGCAAGCACTTTCCGTCTCTCCATTGACATGGTTTCGGGCATGGTGACATTCAGTTTATATCCTCTTGCAGCGGCTACATAGGCCAGTGCAATTCCTGTGTTCCCGCTTGTGGGTTCGATGATCTCCATGCCGGGTTTGAGCAACCCCTGTTTTTCCGCCTCCCAGATCATATTGGCTCCTATCCGGCATTTGACCGAATAGGCTGGGTTTCGGCCTTCGACCTTACCAAGAATCGTTGCCTTGAGTCCCTGAGCCATCCGGTTGATCCGGACAAGAGGGGTGTTGCCGATCGAGAGTGAATTGTCATTAAATAATTTCGCCATAACCATCTCCTTCCTCAAGATTGGAACAATGGAATGATGGAATAGTGGAATAATGGGGTTGGAAATTGTTTTTTACTTAACCCCCAACATTTCATTATTCCAGCTTTCCAATATCCTAAGGTTAATTCATCAGAGGCTTAAACTTTCTTAACCTCAATGCATTCGAAACGACCGTGACCGACGAAAAAGCCATGGCCCCTGCGGCAAAGATGGGGTTAAGTAAAATTCCAAAGAATGGGAAAAAAGCTCCAGCAGCCATCGGGATGAGAATCGTGTTATAGGCAAAGGCCCAGAAAAGATTCTGCTTGATGTTCCGGATCGTTGCTTTGCTTAAGGCAATGGCATTGACCACCCCTTTCAGGTCTCCCCCGATTAAAGTAATGTCAGAGGATTCCATGGCTACATCCGTCCCTGTTCCAATGGCGATTCCCACATCGGCCTGTGCTAAAGCAGGCGCATCGTTGATACCATCGCCGACCATCCCGACCTTCTTCCCTTCACCCTGGAGTCTCTTTACCTCTTCGGCCTTCTTTTCGGGGAGGACCTCTGCCAGAACTCGGTTTATGCCAAGCTGGCTGGCAATGGTTCTGGCTGTTCTCTCATTGTCACCGGTGAGCATCACAACTTCAAGCCCCATCCGTTTGAGGGCTTCCACAGCCTCTTTCGAATTTTCTTTCAAGGTGTCTGCAACACCAATAATGCCTGCAGCCTCTCCATCCACCGCTAAAAACATCGAGGTCTTTCCCTGGCTGGACAGCGCTTCAGCTTTAGCCGCTAAACCATAGAGCTCTACTTTTCTATCTTCCATCAGCCTTAAATTACCGAGAAGAACTTTCTTCGAATCAATCATTGCCTCAATACCATGACCTGCAATGGCCTGAAAGTCCTTAACATCTGAGAGATTTAATTCTTCCTCTCTGGCTTTCTTGACAATTGCCTCGCCAAGGGGATGCTCTGAGCCTTTTTCCGCTGAGGCGGCCAGAATTAAGAGCTCTTGTTTGGTGAAGCCTTTGGTCTCAATCACATCCGTAACAGACGGCTCCCCTTTCGTCAGAGTTCCGGTCTTATCCAACACAATCGTATTGAGATGATGGGCTGTCTCCAGGGCCTCAGCCCCGCGGATCAGGATGCCATTTTCTGCCCCTTTTCCTGTGCCAACCATGATGGAGGTAGGCGTTGCCAATCCCAGGGCACAGGGGCATGCGATGATGAGCACAGCGATAAAGTTAAGAAAGGCATAGGTGAGAGCTGGCGGAGGACCAAAAAGGGACCAGATGATGAAAGTGACAATGGCAATCCCGATCACAATCGGGACAAAGTA
>CAKZKY010000491.1 GCA_937124575.1 uncultured Pseudomonadota bacterium
AAAGGGGTTTTGGGAGGCACTCCTCCATCCTCGTCACCCTTTTCCGGATCGTAAACGTAACCGCAGACCGAACATTTGTATTTTTCCATGTCAACCTCCCATTAAAAAATTCGAAATCCGAATATCGAAATCCGAAACAATTTCAAAATTCAAATGACCCAATTTTTAAAACTTTAATGTTTTAATTTTGGTCATTCGAAATTGTTTCGTATTTCGTGCTTCGAATTTCTTATTTCAGTATCTCATCATCATAGATCTTTTCGAGTTTCAGTTTGTGTTTGGCTTCTTCGTTGGCAAGAAGGGTGAAGATTTTTTTTAAATCTTCATCTGTGTTCGATTCTTTCATGTCGTTATAGAGTTTGAGAGATTTCTCCTCCCGTTTCATGGCAACCCTTAGTGCATCGGCATAGGAGAGGTCAGGTTTCATTTCCACCTCGACCATATAGTCACTGATATGGAGATCCGGTACTTTCTCGATCCTTTTTTGGGCGATCTTCTCCATATTCAGATTTTCTAACAATTTCCGATGTCCTTCTTCCTCTTTGGCAAGAGACCTGAAGAGTTCCTTTCCGCCGGAATACTTGGCGTTCTGACTGGCTTGGATATAAAAATCGAAAGCCTCGATTTCTTTATCGATGGCAAACTTGATGATCTCTTTAAATTTCTTCTCTTCCATAGATTCTCCTTTCTAATTGAAAATTGGTCTCATTTTAAAAAAACTCATCTTTATGGTCAAGGGAAAATATGCATCAACTAAGCTTTTCTTAACAATCTCATGGAATTGAAGATGACCAGCAAGGAGCTGGCCTGGTGTGCGATGGCCCCGAGGATCATGGTCACCCATCCCTGGGCGGATAGGATGACCAGCGCCGTATTAAAGGCCAGGGCAAAGACGATGTTCTCCTTGATCACCCGAAGTGCTTTACGGGACAGTCGAATGAGCGTTGGGATTTTCTCAAGTTCATCGGTCATGAGGGCAATGTCCGAGGTCTCAATGGCTACATCCGTTCCTACCGCCCCCATAGCAATGCCCACATCCGCTACAGCCAGCGCAGGTGCATCATTGATGCCATCGCCGACCATAGCCACCCCATGACCTTTCTTCTTCCACTCCTTCACTTTTCTTACTTTCTCTTCAGGAAGAAGGTTTGCCTCGAAACCTATCCCCAGTTCGTTTCCGATCCGTTCAGCCACACGAGGACTGTCACCGGTCAGCATCCAGATTTCTGAGATGCCTTCTTTGCGGATTCGATCAATCGTGACCCTTGCCTTGTCTCTCAATGTGTCCGCAATCGAAATCAGGCCGAGAAGGCGATGATCCAGTGACAGGAAGAGGGAGGTGGCTCCCTCGGACTCTTTCTGTTTCAAAACTTCGATAGCCGATTCGGGAAGGCTGACATTTTCCTCTCTGAGGAATTGGGCGCTTCCCAAGAGAATGGCCTTCCCATTCCATTGTGCCTTTACCCCTTTTCCTCTCAGACTCTCAAAGGATTCGGGGTGGGGAATGAGGAGACCCATCTCTTCTGCTCTTTCTGCGATTGCCTTTGCCAAGGGATGTTCGGAGCGTTTCTCCGCAGTGGCAGCCCAGTAGAGAATCTCTTTTTCATCTGATCCATCGAAGCGATGGATGCCGACCACTCTGGGCTTCCCATAAGTGAGGGTGCCGGTCTTATCCATCAAAAGAGTCTTCAATCTTCCCATCTGTTCGAGATAGACGCCTCCCTTGATGAGGATTCCCTGACGGGCCGCATTTCCAATGGCGGCCACTACCGCCGTGGGTGTCCCCAAAACCAGGGCACAGGGACAAGCAACAATGAGGATGGTGATCGCCCGGAGGGCGTCTCCGGTAATCAGAAAGGTTGCGAGAGCGATGAGGAGAATGGCCGGGATGAAGTAACGGGCGAAGCGATCCATCACCCTCTGTGTGGGTGATTTCTCTGCTTGAGCCTCACGGATCAACCGTTTGATCTGTGCCAGCTTTGTATCTTCAGCGACCTGAGTGGCCTCAATCTCACAGGAGCCTGACTCATTAATCGTTCCGCAGTAGACCCTGTCCCCGATTCCCTTATCCATTGGTATGGACTCGCCAGTGAGCATCGCCTGATTGATCGAAGCGCATCCGGAGATGATCTTTCCATCTACAGGGATTCTCTCTCCGGGTTTGACGATCACGATCTCCCTGGCTTTTACCTCCTCAATGGGAACCTGGACTTCCTCCTGCTCACGTCTCACCCAAGCGGTCTTTGGCGTAAGCTGGATCAACGCAGAGATGGCTTTGCGTGTCTTTCCCACGGTGAGATGTTCCAAAAACTCGCCGAGAAGCATGATGAAGATGACGGTTGCGGCTTCCTGATAGGCGCCGACCACAGTTGCGGCGATGGCGGCTATGGAAACAAGAGTATCCACATTTAAATCAGGGATGAGAAGAGCCTTGATCGCGCTCTTCAGAATGGGAAAGCCACCGAGGATCAAAGAGGCAATGGCAAAAGCATCGGGTAGGTCGATGGATCCGATATGAAGCCACCCTGAAAGGTAAGAAAGAGCAAGGGTGATTCCAGAGGATGCCATGAAGAGAAAAGGCCGCATTTGCCTCCAGAGAGCGCGGGTCCTCTGGGCAAAGGTCTCTCTGACCAAATAGCCTGGCTTGGTAATGGCCTTTTTGATCTTCTCCTCATCCACGCGATGGGGATCATAGTAAACGGTGGCCGTTGAAAGGACATAGCTGACCTCTGCGGAGAGAACTCCTGGAACATGTTCCACGGAGCGTTCGATATTGAGGGCGCAATCCGCACAATGGATCCCCTCGATGTCAATAACAATCTTCGATTTACCTTCGAACCTCTTTTCTTCCATCCACTTTTAATTTCAGATTTGCGATTGCAGATCGCAGATTGAAATATTTTCAATCTGAAATCTAAAGTCTGCAATCCAAAACCAAATCAATCGCCCCAGCTCCAGTATCCTGTGTTATGAAGGGAGTAATATTGATCGTTAAGCAACTTCTCGTGAATCTCCTCTTCGCTGGCAAGCCGCTTATACATATCCTTGCCACGGGGGTCCCGTGTCAGTTCCGACATGGAGCGGTAATATTGCTGAGCCTTCTTCTCCTCCCGGACAGCCATCTTCAGGGCGTCCAGATCGGTGAGTTGTTCTTGACCTTTTGGTTTTTCTGTCTTTAAGGGAATCTTCTTCTTTTTTAGGCTCGTCCCTTCGTAAAGGATCCACTCTCCTTTTTCCTCGAGCGATTTGAGAAGACCTTTCAGTTTATTATAGTGGTTCGCCTCGAATTCGGAGAGCTGTTGAAACATATCTTTTCCCCGGGGATTCTTGGTTATTCTGGCGGCTTTTGCATAAGTCTGGGAGGCATCCTTTTCCGCCTGCATGGCTACCTTGATCGCTTTGATGTCTTCTCGGTCGGACCATAGAATATCTTTTCCACATCTCTTGCAATGAAGCCCTTTTTCTCTCTTAATGACGTCCTGAACATTTTCAAACCCATCCAGAATCATATCTGCCTCAGCCCCACAACTCTGACAGGTAAAGGTTTCGTGAGAGTGCTGGGCAATCTCCACCTCTTTTCCGCAGGTCTTGCAGATCCCTTTCTTCGATCGTCGGATGACATCCTCCACCTTATCAAATCCTTCAAGAGTGATGTCGGCTTCAGCACCACAGTGTTGACAGGCATAGGTTTCTTTGATCATCGTGTTCCCCCCCCTCTTCATTAAGAGATCATCTGGTTAATACCTCGATCATCTCCCTGCAGAATGCTGGAAGGTCGTCTGGCTTTCTTGATGTAATGAGGTTTCCATCCCTCACCACTTCAGCATCCACAAAGTTTGCTCCGGCATTGACCATGTCATCTTTGATGGCGAAAAAGCCGGTCGCCTTCCTCCCCTTTAAAATTCCTGCAGAGGCGAGCATCCAACCTGCATGGCAGATCGCCGCAACCATCTTTCCCTTCTGATCTGCCTCCCTGACAATTCGGACCATCTCCGGGTATCGCCTCATCATGTCCGGCGCATAGCCACCCGGGACGACAACGCCATCGTATTGAGATACTTCAACCTCCCTAGCCTCTTTATTCACTTCGACTGGATATCCGTACTTGCTGGTGTAGGTGCGGGCGCTTCCAGAGCCCACCACTGTGATCTCGGCCCCTTCTTCTTTGAGGCGATAAAAAGGAACCCAGAACTCATGGTCCTGATATTGATTCTCCACGAGAATAACCACCTTCTTGCCTTTGAGTCGCATCTTTTTAATCCTTTCTGTATATATCTTAATAGATTCGAAATTCGAATATCGAAATCCGAAACAATTCCAAAATTTAGATGACCAGATTTTCGAAAGATATTAAGTCCTCTTGGTTTGGAAATTTTGAATTTCGTTGATTCGATATTGTTTCGAAATGGTCCTGCTGGACGCTACGCTCGGATTTCGTGCTTAGGGTTTATTACTCATTTAAGGATTTACCTTTTTTGCCGACCAACCTCGGATCAATGTTTCCTGGTCCGCCACAATCTGGGATGTAACAGGTCACATCACTGAAGGTGCAGACTTGCTTGCAGGATGGACACTTCTCGGGCACGGTCTCAGCCCCAAACGTGTAGCCACAATTCGAACATTGCCACTGCGTCATTTTAATCACCTCCCTCTTATAGTAAGGAGTTCGCCCGCTCCGGCCTATTAATAGAGCGGGCCGGGGATGTTCAGAGTTCGGAGAAATTTTAAATAGATTTTTACATTTTACTCCGAACTCCGAACTAAAAACTCCGAACTGTATTTAATCCTCATACAGATTCAGGTCATAGCCTATCTGAATCGCTTTTAAATTTTCTTTCACATAGGATTTTGGAAGGATCTTCTCCAATTCCATTTGGCTGATGTCGATGCCGATCAATCTGAAAAGGCGTCCTAGAGCGATCATATTTCCAAAAATAGCCTGGCCGAACTTCTCTATTCCCATCATTCCGAAAGGGACCTCCTCATCTGTACAAAGTCCGGTGTCGCAGATCGTCTTTTGTGCGATGAGCTGATCCCCTCTTTGATGGAGCCGGATCAAGATATCGGCTTCGTCAATCATGGGATTTTCGATCGGCTTTCGGTCATAGGTGAGATAGGCAGTGATTCTCTGATTCCTGATGGAAGAATCGTAATCGAAGAGAAGAGCAACCTCATATCCCAGTTCCTTTAAGGCCATGGCCAGAACATGGGAGATCACCCTGACCGATTGTCCACCGATACCCGCAAAGACGATACGCTTCATCACCGTTCTCCGCTCATCTCAATTCCCCTCATATCATAACGCCCGCCAGCCCCCTCTTAACTTAAGAGGGGGAGAAGAAGGGTTATTGTTTGGGATTTTGAGCTTATTCTTTCAGCCTCCCGATGACTGGAAATTTAAAGATGAGATCATCTCCATGGGGGGCAACGTTTAAGTCTTTTGTCAGGTCTTTTCCTGCGAGGTGGCATCGCATCCTCTTCTCTCCCTGAAAGAGTGGGCTTGCAGAGAGATCAAAGACCTTTCCCTTATAACCGATATAGATAGGTTGTCCTTGGCCACCATCGAATTGTGTGAGTTCCTCAAGACTGAATGACTTGAGGCTTTCGATTTCAACCTCTGGTTTCTCCCTGACCTCAACCTCAACCCTTGCTTCAACTTCGGTGTCCTTTCTCGCAATACCTAATTCGTCGTCTGCAAGATGCTCTCTTACTCCTTCAACGATATGGAACCGTTCATCGAACCATTTGAACATTTGATGGGCTGTTTTAAAACCCAGCCTCCTTCCGTTGAGCTCAATGCAGTCGCTGATGATATCCACAAAACTGAACCCTTTATAGAGCAGTGCCTCTCGAATGCAGGTTTGAAAGTGATGGAGATGATAGACGGTCGTCCTTGCATAGAAGTAAGGTGGCTTCATCGTGAGGAGGCGATTGAACCGAAGGGGTTCATAATGTTCTCCTCCGGGCGAAGTCACGGTCTTTGTTCCCTTTGGAGTGGTGGGACCTGCCTGACCTCCGGTGAGCCCATAGATCTCGTTGTCATTGCAGAAGATCGTGATATCTGGATTTCGCCTAGAGGTGTGGAGGAGATGGTTTCCACCGATAGCTCCGAGATCCCCATCTCCGGATAAGACGAGGACATTCAGATCTGGCCGTACCGTTTTGATGGCTTCGGCCGCTGTTATGGCTCGGCCATGAGGGGTGTGGACCCCATCGAGGTTCATATAGCCTGCCATTCTACCGGAACAGCCGATTCCGGAAACAACTGTTGTATTCTGATGATTCCAGCCCAGCTCTTTCATCACCATGGCGACATTTTTTAGGACAGCTCCAATACCACATCCCGGACACCAGGTATGGGGATAACGGTTCAACTTCAAAAGCTCTTTGTAGGACCGATCGATCATCTGGATTCCTTTAATCGCTCCTCAATCTGACTTCGAATCCATTGCAGTTTAAATCCCCCTCCCAAACAGGCAACCCTCATGACCTTTCTGCCGATTGCCCACTCCACCCAGGAGGCATACTGCCCATCATTTCCTTCGACGACGATGATGTGGCGATAATTTTCAGTAATTTCCTTCAGCTCCCTCTCAAGAACAGGAAAGATACGAATGGGTCGAAAGATGGAGTATTGATCCCTGAAAGAGGAAATGATCCTTGAAGTGATGCCGAAAGCAATAAGAAGTGTGTCTGAATCTTTTTGAGGCAGGTATTCATAGAGAGGATACCTTTCGGCCACCCGAAGATGGCGATCTTTCAGATCGTTGAGCCAGTCCTGATAGGCTACAGGATCATTGGTCTTCACATTACCCATCCGATCGTGGGCCGTGCCTGTAAAAAGTCTTCGACCTTTGCCAAGGGGCGCTTTGGTGCGGGGAACTACTTCCACCGTAATAGTATCGAGATCAACCATCTCGTAAAGATGGGAGAGAAAGGCGTCGCAAAGGAGAATGACCGGTGAGAGCGATTCCTCCGCTGCATTAAAAGCGGTTACGGTCAGGTGAAAGCACTCTGCAACCGAATTCGGATAGAGGGCAATGGGATAGTAATCGCCTGCGCTTCCTCCTTTGATCTGAAGGAGGTCTCCCTGAGCAGGCTGAGTGGGCATGCCCGTGGAAGGCCCCACCCTCATCGAATTGACAAAGACGCACGGAGTTTCCACTGCATGTCCCCATCCCAGGGCCTCCTGCATCAAGGTAAACCCTGGTCCCGAAGTGGCGGTGAAGGATTTTACACCGGCCAAGGAGGCCGAGATGGTGGCAATAGCTGCGGCAATCTCATCTTCAGCCTGAAGAAAATGGAACTCAGGGTTTTCCTCTGCATAGAGGGAGGCCTGTTGCATGATCTCAGAAGATGGGGTAATGGGATAGCCCGAAAAATATCTGGCCCCAGCCCTGATGGCCCCTTTAAAAATGGCTTCATTTCCTGAAACAAGCTGTTTCATCTTTTCTGTA
>CAKZKY010000492.1 GCA_937124575.1 uncultured Pseudomonadota bacterium
ATTTATTGACAAGCACCGTTACACCTTTCCGGTCTTAATGGACCCAGAAGGCATCACGCTCGATCTTTATAAGGTCAGGGGGATTCCTGCTACCATTCTGATTGATAAGAAAGGAAGGATGATCGGAAGAGTCATCGGCCCCAGGGACTGGAACCACCCGGACATAGAGACCCTTCTGAAAAAGCTTCTTGGTCCTTCACCCCGTTAGAAAACCTTTGACTTTCTAACGGAATGTGAAGGATTTATCCAGCGGGACGACTTTGTTAACAGGGTCGAAAAAGCCATCAAAAATACCTTGCTTTTTTAAAAAAATATTGTTATGAAAAATTTCAGGGGGGCAATATGTGCCCCCTTTTTTTATGATAAGAACAATTCCAACAATCTTTACGTCCTTATTCATCGGTTTTATTACGGGAATTGTTTTCGTCTCTTTTGCTCCCGGAGCCGGCCAGGAGTTTCCCGTTCCTCCCCCTCCCTTTTCCGAAGGGATGTATCCTTGCAGCAATTGCCATGCCTCTATGGAAGTGAATCGAAAAAAGAGAGCACTCAAAGAGGAACATACCAACATTAAAATGCGTCATGCAGAAAGTATGAGGTGGTGCCTCGATTGCCATGATGCAAAAAACCGGGATAAACTCCGTCTTTATAATGGAGAACTCATCAACTTTACCGAAAGCCACAGGCTCTGTGGCGAATGCCATGGCAACCTCTATCGGGATTGGAAAGCGGGGATTCACGGAAAGAGAACAGGATATTTCATTGGAACCGGAAAGAGAATGTATCTTCTCTGCGCTCACTGTCACGACCCGCATGAGCCGAAATTTAAAAAGATGGTACCGGAACCTCCTCCGTTCCGGCCGACAGACAGACGGAATGAAAAATAAAAAATACACCCGCAGGGAATTCATCCGGAATCTTTCTGTCACCGCTCTGGCTGGCATCTCTCTCCCCCTTCTCTCCTCCTGTTCGAAAGAGGAGGTTGAAGACTTCCTTCAGAAGCATTTCCTGGAGATGACCGAAGAGGAAAAGAAACAGGTCATTGCCAAGCTGGAACAAAGGTACCTAAAACAATACGGACAAAAGTTTCAGATCGGGACGCAGGAAGCCCTGCCGGAAACCCTCTGGAGCTATGGCCTGGAGCTTTCACGGTGCATCGGTTGCAGAAGATGTGTCTATGCCTGTGGACAGGAGAATAATAATTCCCGATATGCCCGGCAGCTTCACTGGATCAGGGTATTAAGACTCAAGAGAGGAAATCTTATCAATCTTGAAGACTCGGAGCATTACTATGCCCCTGAGACCGTCCCGGAAAAAGGGTTCGTCTATCTGCCCGTCCAGTGCCAGCAGTGCCAGAATCCTCCCTGTGTGAAAGTATGTCCCATCCATGCCACCTGGCAGGAACCGGATGGAATTGTCGTTGTGGACTACAACTGGTGCATCGGGTGCAGGTACTGTATTGCGGCCTGCCCATATAAAGGAAGGGTGTTCAACTGGTCGGAGCCCAATCTTCCCAGGGATGAGGTCAATCCCAACGTCCATTACCTTGGGAATCGGCCCAGGATGAAGTGCGCCGTTGAAAAGTGCACCTTCTGCATCCAGCGGGTCAGGCAGGGACGATACCCTGCCTGCGTGGAAGCCTGTCCCACAGGATCAAGAAAATTTGGGAACTTGCTCGATCCCAAAAGCGAAATCCGTTACATCATTGAACGAAAAAGGGTCTTCAGGCTCAAAGAAGACCTGAATACGGAGTCGAGGTTCTACTACTTTTTTGAATCATAGAAAGATCATGGAATCCTTGCAGGACCTGATGAAAGAAACCTGGCATTTTTATAAGAAGACCCTAATTTTGGTCTTCAAGGGGAGTAAAATCTATTATGCCTGGTGTTTTTTCCTGCTGGCCATCATCATTGTGGGCTTCGTCTTCTACTGGAAACAACACGAAATGGGGTTGATCGAAACGAACATGACCGACCAGGTCTCCTGGGGACTCTACATTGCCAACTTCACCTACCTCGTGGGAATGGCTGCCGCTGCCGTGCTTCTGGTCATTCCGGCTTATATCTATCAGTTCAAGCCAATCAAAGAAATCGTCGTCCTCGGAGAACTCTTCGCCGCCTCTTCGATCATCATGGCCATCCTCTTTGTGATGGTTGACCTCGGAAGACTGGACCGGTTCTGGCATATGCTCCCTTTGATCGGGACAATGAACTTTCCAGCCTCGCTCCTGGCCTGGGACGTGCTGGCCCTAAACGGCTATCTCTTCTTAAACATATTCATTCCGGTCTATCTTCTTGTAAAATTCTATTATCGGAAAGAACCCAACTGGAAATTCATCCTGCCCTTTATTCTCCTCTCCATTCCCTGGGCAGTCGGAATTCATACGGTTACCGCTTTCTTGTATAATGGTCTTCCGGCCCGTCCCTTCTGGAATGCCTCTATTCTGGCACCTCGATTTCTGGCCAGCGCATTCTGTTCGGGGCCAGCCATCATCATTGTCATCTTTCAGATCATCCGGAAAGTTTCCGCCATCCATTTGGAGGATAAGGCGCTCTTTAAGATTGCCGAACTGATTGCCTACGCCATGTTCCTCAACCTCTTCCTTCTGGGCGCGGAGATATTTAAGGAATATTATTCCAATACGGTTCATATTGCTTCCTTTAAGTATCTCTTCGAGGGCCTCCGTGAGCATACTGTGCTTGTTCCCTGGATCTGGGCGGCCATGACAATGAATGTCATTGCCTTTTTCCTCTTCCTGATTCCGACAACGAGAAAACGTTTAAGCACCCTCAACCTGGGTTGTCTCCTCATTATTGTAGGGGTCTGGATTGAAAAAGGACCGGGTTTTATTATCCCAGGGTTTGTACCTGACCCTCTCGGTGAAATTCATGAATATGTCCCGAATCTTTTGGAATATATGGTTTCTTTCGGAATCTGGGCAACCGGATTCCTAATCTTCACCCTTTTAATGAAAGTGGCTATCCCAATTGAGACTGGTGAATTCAGCCATACGGGTTACGAAAAAACGGGAAAAGGAGGGATTGTATGAATAAGAAAATCTTTTTGTTATTCGGAGCAATCGCTGTTTTTGCCGTTACGGGCGGAATCTATTACACCACCGCTGTCGCTCAGAAGACACCGCCTCCAAAACCTATCGCTGTTGAGACGTGTTACGCCTGCCATGGACCTATAAAAGAATTCCACGCGCGAAGTAAACATGGCAAACTAAATTGCATGGAATGCCATAGCGGGCTGGATGAACACCTCAAGGAAATGACGAAAAGGCCGGGGACGAATCTTACTTACGCAAATTGCGGAAGGTGTCATAAGGAGCAGTATGAGTCCGAGGTTGCTGTAAACCTTGAGTCAAAACCAAAAGTGGAAAAAGCCACAACCACAAGTCGCTCGCCCTTGTTTGATTCCATCATGATGCCCCATCCCTTCACCCGGGAGCATGCTGAACCGAGAAGCCACGTCTTCATGCTGGTCGATCATCTCCTTGTGGACAGGGCCTATGGGGGGAGGTTCGAGCTCAAGAGCTGGGACATGATCTCTTATGCGAAAGGTGCTGAGCGATCGGCCTGGGAGCTTCTCAGGGATAAGGATCCATCGACCAATGACCAGAAGATATTCCCTCCTTACACGCCGAGAACAGCCGCTACAGCAGCCAACCCCGTATGTCTCACCTGCAAGACCTCGGACATGGTGTTGAAATGGGGGTACATGGGGGATAAGAATCCAAAGGCCACTTGGGATAGGACATCGAAGGTCGTAGATGTAGCAAGAGGGGTCCATCATCCCAGGACTTGCATCCAATGCCATGATCCTCACGGGACGAATCCAAGGGTGATCCGGGATGCCCTCATCGAGGCTGTGGTGGACAGAGGGGATGGGACATACCCGTATGATAAAGAGAAGAGCAAGAAGATCACCATGAAGAAGGTGATGTTCAGAGATTTACGGGCCATTGGAGTTTTAAACAAAGCCGATTCAGTCCTCCTGTGCGCTCAATGCCATGTCGAGTATAACTGTAATCCTGTGAGGGATATCAAGACAGGGGAGATGATCGGGATGGGAGATAGAAGGACCAATGAGTTTCAGTGGAAGAGTGTCTTTGATTACGACGCATGGGTTGAGAAACAGGGTTACAGGGATTTCATCAACGAGACCACGGGCGCTTTTATCTCCAAGATACAACATCCCGAGACGGAAGTCTTCTGGGGAAGCAAACACGAAAGAGCGGGGGCAGAGTGTAAAGACTGCCATATGCCGAAGATGAAGAAGGGCAACAAAACCTATACCTGGCATGGACAGAAGAGCGCCAAGTATATGAAGAAAGATACCTGTTTGAAATGCCACCCAAACTGGACTGAAAAAGAGGCGGAGTATCAGATAGAGGGTATTCAAAATTACATTAGGGGGAAGATGCGTAAGGCGGAGTTCTGGATTTCTGAGTTTGTGAAGACATATATAAGAGCAAGGGATGTAGGTGTGTCCGAAGATGTATTGAGGGAGGCAAGAAAGTTCCATACAAAAGCTCACACAAAGTGGGAATGGTGGACCGCTGAAAACTCCGATGGATTCCATAACCCCGATCAGGCAAAGGCATCACTTCTTGAGTCGATTCAGACCTCCGTGGATGGGGTGAAATTTCTTGAAAAGGCGATTTCTGATAAACAGGCTAAAAAGTGAGAATTGGAGATTAACCCCACCGCCAAAGAGCGATGATAAATGTAATCAAAAAGACAAAGATGAGGTTCATATAGGCCATGAAATAAAAGACCCTTTCGTGGGGGGATCTGTCCAATTTGGCTTTCGAAGGGACGAGTTCCCCCACAAGAGGGAGCCCAATGATTTTCTCCTCCCCATGGGGAGCCATCCCCAAAGCCTCAGTGAGATCATTCCCTGCATGATGTTTCCTTACATGATTCCCTTCAACCCAGAACCTCCCTGAACTGACGTCGTAAACCTTATCCTTGTAGGCAATGTAGGCGGGCTTCCCTCCGATTCCATCGAATTGGGAGAGTTCCTCGAGCGTGAAGGTTGTCTTTTTCTGAGCAGGAGGGGGAGGACCCCGTTTTCTCAATTTTGGTCCAATAACAAAGGTAACCAGAGTTGCAGAGAGGGCCATCAGAAGAAATATAAAGATTTTGATTCCCAGCAAGATTCCGAATCGTGTCGTGTAGAAGGCTTCCAAGGAAGGAATCCTATCGATCGTCAGGGGGATGCCCGTCCCTGAGAGAAGGAGGATGCCAACCCATCCAAGAATCAATTCTCCCTTGGGAAGACCTTTGGCTGCGTAGGCGGGTTTGAGAAGGATGTGAACATACAGGATTGTTCCAAACCAGGCAATGGCAGTGAGAAGGTGGAGATATCCAATGAATAGGCGAACCACCTTTTGAAAAGGTCGAAGTGGGCGGTATTGGCCTTTCATTCTCAGATTTTCCTTAAAATCCTCTCCGGCCTTTGTCAGTTTCCCTCCAGTCAATTCCACATGGCATCGTTGACACTCGAATCCTGTTTGCTCCGCATATTCGGGTGTGGAGTAGGAGAGAGCGGGAAAAATGGCCGAGAACAAAAAGCTCAAGATCCAAAGATATCTCTTAGAGGCTATTTGCATAGATCAATGATTTCTATCCACCTGCACAGAAAGCCACGGTCTTTTTTATCTTATTAAAACCTTTGTTTGTTTTAAGTCAAGATAATTTTCCTATGAGTTTTTTGGGAAATATTAAGCCTCAAAAAAGAAATTGAGAAAAAGGCAAAGGATCGTCAGCGACTGGTTGGACCCCATGTAGGGCTTCATTAATTAAACTTGATAAATTAGAAAAAGAATTAGGCTTTGATCACACGGAGTCTGCAGATCCCATCTTGATCAGGACCGATATCAGCTATCATGTCAAGCTGTTGGGCCCAGATCGAAAATGCCTCATGGCAGTAAGCACATATATCCTTCTTTGAAAGATTAAAACTTTTTGCAAGCCTCCATGGATCTTCTCCCCATCCTCCTAAACATTCCTTGGTAAAAACAAGTTCTGCCCTTTTTTCTTCTGCTTCTATTATTTCAAAGACAATCTCTGGATAGAAACATCGGAGAGCCTCTACTTCTTTGAGCAGGTACTTTTCAGCACTGGGAGAATTATTTCTTATCCAGGTTTTAGCCCCTTGACTCCATAGATGACGAGCATATTCCTCAGGCGTAAACCCCTTTTGTATGGCAAAAGAAAGTCCTCCTAATTCGAATTGAAGCCTTCCCCGTGAAGTCATTCGCCAGAGTCTTAAGATACTTTCTTTCTCAGATTTATCTCTAAACATTCCTTTCTCCCAAATTAATTACCCCCGTAGTGTTTCCTTAAGAGAGGGTGTAACACCACCGACTTCAAAGCAAGGGCAGTTCAATTTAATAACCCATTGTAGTACTTCACGACCCCGTCCATTTGGTTTAGGTCAAAGAAATCATCATGGTGAAGATCATAATACATCTAATGGAAGCATTTTGAGTATTTTTTCATAGAATAGAATAAAAAATAGGATAAAAAAAGTTTTTGACCTAAGTCAAAGTAATTTTTAAAGAAGTCTTTTATATTAATTTTAGAAACAAATTATAAGAGGAGGTGAAAATATGAGAGAGAAGATTGAGAGAGCCCTACAAACCATTCGGCCTGCTCTCCAAGCAGATGGTGGAGATGTGGAGTTAGTAGACGTGATAGAAGGGATCGTCAAGGTTCGATTGAAGGGAGCCTGCGGAGGTTGCCCAATGTCACAAATGACCCTAACCCGTGGAGTAGAGCAAGCCATAAAAAAGGCGGTCCCTGAGGTAAAAAGAGTGGAAGCGGTTTGAAAGACATGGAAGGGTGAAGAGAATCTGTTTATTCCTTAATTAATTATTAAGAGGAGCACATAATAGTTTAGACTCGACCCAGTAGGTTATTGCGAAGACCCCGCACTTGATGCAGGAGATAAAGCAATCTTAAAACGAGATTGTCACCCCCGAAAATTGCTAAGGAAAAGTTGGTGGAAAGGAAAGAATATCTTATAAATTTAAGAGATCATTTGATTGACGGAGCCTTGAACAATATTCCTGACTTTTTTCTAATAGGTGAAAAAAATGTTGTCTTCCAAAAAAGGTATCTCATGTTCTCGAGGCCATAGGAATTGATCCCTTTTGGGCTCAAGGTTCTGTAATATTCACCCTCGGAATAGACAATACAAGTGACGACGTGGAGCTTTTTCTGAAAGAATTACCAAAAGCAGTAGATAAATTAAGGTCACTGTCACCCTTCGTCCGACGATCTGGTTCCATTATAAGGGGATAGAAAGAATGGAATGGTTCGTTTATCTTCACGTGCTCTCTGTGGTAATCTGGGTTGGTGGAGTGGCTTTTGTTACTACAATTGTCTTTCCGGTTTTGGCACGAATGGAAGATTCCATGGCTAAGGTTAGTTTTTTTATA
>CAKZKY010000493.1 GCA_937124575.1 uncultured Pseudomonadota bacterium
ACGTTATACCTGAATTAGGTTGAGAGATGATGGATAATAGAGGAGTAGAGCTTGACCCTTAAGATCAAAAGATCGGTCTGTCCATATGACTGCCCGGATGCCTGCGGCCTTCTGATCGAGGTCATTGAAGGAAAGGCAGTTAAGGTCAGCGGCGACCCCGACCATCCCTTTACACGGGGAACGCTCTGCCCAAAGATGAATCGTTACCAAGAAACTGTCCACTCCCCACTCCGTCTCACTCATCCCCTCCTCCGCACAGGAGAAAAAGGTTCAGGCCAATTTCAACCCATCTCTTGGAAGGAGGCCATTGATCGGATCGCCCAACGATGGAAGGAAATCATCAAACGTTCTGGCCCAGAAGCCATTCTACCTTACTCCTATGCCGGAACCATGGGGCTGATTCAGAGAAATGCCGGGCATGCCTTCTTTTATAAGTTGGGAGCTTCCCGTCTGGAGCGTACCATCTGCTCTCCTGCCAAAGAAGCAGGTTGGAAAGCGGTCATAGGGAACACCCCTGCTCCTCATCCCGATGAGGTCGAAGAAAGTGATCTGGTCATCTTATGGGGGATTAATGCTATTGCCACCAATATCCACTTTCTCCACGGCGTGAAAAGTGCGCGTAAAAAAGGAGCCCCGGTCTGGCTGATCGATACCTATAAAACCCTCACCTCGACTGTTGTAGATCATACCTATATCGTCCGACCCGGAAGCGACGGTGCACTCGCCCTCGGCTTGATGCATCTTCTGGTCCGACAGGGTCTCATTGACAAAGATTTCTTGGCGACGCATGTCCAGGGTTTTGAAGCACTCAAGGAAAAAATCCTTCCGGACTATCCCCCTGAAAAAGTGAGCCGCCTTACGGGTTTGCCTCCCGATACACTCGAATCAATGGCTAAAGCCTATGGCAGGGCAAAGAAACCCTTTATTCGATTGGGAAGTGGCCTTTCCCGATATGGAAATGGAGCCATGACCATTCGGACCATTGTCTGCCTGCCTGCCCTTGTTGGGGCTTATGGGAAAAGAGGCGCCGGATGCTTTACCTCTACCAATACCTCCGAAGCCTTTTGCATGGAGGCCATCTTAAGAGAGGACTTCATGCTGAAGAAAACCCGCATCGTCAACATGAACCAGATCGGCTGGGCTCTAAATGAATTAAAAGATCCTTCCATTGAAAGCCTCTATGTCTATACCTCCAACCCTGCTGCTGTGGCTCCGGATCAGAATCAAGTCTTAAAGGGTCTGGCAAGAGAGGATCTCTTCACCGTAGTTCATGAGAGGTTTATGACAGATACCGCCCGCTATGCCGATATTGTGCTTCCCGCCACCTCCTCTCTTGAACAGAGCGATCTCTACCGTTCTTACGGCACCTACTGCATTCAACGCGCAAAAGCGGTCATCCCTCCCGTGGGAGAGAGCAAATCGAACTGGGAAGTTTTCTGCCTTCTTGCCAAAGCCATGGGATTTGAGGAACCCTTCTTCCGTCAATCAGCCGATGATCTCATTGACCATCTACTCTCCATTCCAAGTCCGATGAGGGAGGGCATGGACCAGAAAACCTTCCAATCTGGAAAGGCTGTTGAGCTTCCTCTGCCGAAGGACGCTCGGACAAAGTTCAGAACCCCTTCAGGAAAGATCGAAATTCTGAATCCAAAAGAACCTCACCCCCTTCCCCATTACTTCCCTCCTTATGGAGGAAATGGGCCTTTCTACCTCATGACAGCCCCGAGCTTTTATGCTTTGAACTCCTCTTTTAGGGAACGAACCGATCTTCGAAGGAAGGAGAGGGCCATGTTTCTTAAGATGAATCCCGCAGACGCAGAGGCAAAAGGTTTGAGGGAAGGAGACTCGGTAGTTGCCTTCAATTCATTAGGGGAGGTCTCTTTTCTGTTACGGATCACTCCAGGGGTGCCGCAGGGAGTGGTCGTGGCAGAGGGAATCTGGTGGCTGGAGCATGCCCCTGGTCCTCGCTCTATCAATGCCCTCACCTCCCAGCGTTTGACAGACCGTGCCCAGGGATCCACCTTCTATGACAATACCGTGGATGTAAGGAAAGCTTCAAAATGCTAATCATTCTATGA
>CAKZKY010000494.1 GCA_937124575.1 uncultured Pseudomonadota bacterium
AGACCGTTTTTTATTTTTAAGGATTACTCTCCCATTGAAATTTTTATTGACAATAAAAACGCATTTCATTTAAGTTAAAGTGGTTTTAAAACGAGGTCGGTTGAATATCAAAATCAAAGCCAGAAAGGGATATTATGGAAGTCGAAGAGAAGAAACCCTTTGAAGAAGCCATTATCACGGAGGAAGCTCTCAGGGAGGCAGAAAAATATATCGAAGAGGAAGAAGGGCCCTCCCGAAGGCTTTCAGGAAAGATGGACATTTTTATCACGGCGGTCGCAGTGGTGATGTCGCTCATCCATCTCTATGCCGCCGTTGGCATTATTATGACCCAGGTCCTCAGAGGCATTCACGTGATGTTCGTCCTCTTTCTTTCCTTTCTGGTCTTTCCCTCTTTCAAGCGATTTAAAAACCGAATCATCTGGTATGATTACATCCTTGCGCTTCTGGGCATTGCTGTCATTGTCTACATGTTAATTGATTTCGATGCCTTCATCTATCGGTCGGTCGTTCCGAACTCTTGGGATATCTTTTTCGGTGTCCTTCTGATCTTTTTGGTATTAGAGGCAACCCGGCGGACAACGGGCTGGATCATGCCTGCCGTCGTTATTGCCTTTATCATTTACGCATTTATTGGACCCGAACTGCCAAAGCCCTGGACACACCGAGGATATGACATTGACCGTCTGGTTGGCCATATGTACATGACCCTTGAGGGAATCTTCGGCGTTCCGATCGATGTCTCCTCTACGTTTATTATCCTCTTCACTATCTATGGAGCTTTTCTTGAATTCTCCGGAGCAGGAAAATTCTTCATTGACTTCTCCTTTGCAGCCATGGGAGGAAAACCGACCGGTGCAGGACGAACGGTTACTTTGGCCTCATTCCTTCTTGGGGGCCCTTCCGGAAGTGGGGTGGCAACCACAGTCACTCTGGGATCCGTTGCCTACCCCATGTTAGCCAAGGCAGGCTACAGTAAAGATGCTGCAGGAGGGCTCCTCTCAGCAGGTGGGATTGGAGCCATTCTCTCGCCGCCAGTACTCGGAGCAGCCGCTTTTCTCATCGCCGAGTTTTTAAAAATCTCCTATCTCGATGTGATCATCATGGCCTGTATCCCAACCTGCCTCTACTACTGGTCCATCTTTTTGATGGTGGAGATCGATGCGAAGAAGTTCGGAGTCAAAGAGATCGCCGTCGATAAGACCTATAGCCTCTGGCAACTCACCTATCTCTATGGATTTCATTTTATTTCGCTGATCGCCATTGTAGCGATCATGGTCCTCGGTTATACCCCGATCATGGCGGTCTTCTGGGCAACGGTCGTTGCCTTTGCAGTAAGCTTCATCCGAAGAGACACAGCCCTCACCCCCGCAAAACTGGTAAAGGCATTGAGGGGAGGATCCATCGGTGTCTTAAGCGTTGCCTCAACCTGTGCAGCAGCTGGGATCATTGTGGGTGTCGTCACGCTCACCGGTCTGGGATTGAAATTTAGCTCAATCATCATTGCCTACGCCGGTGGAAGCCTGTTGCTGACGGCCATCTATACGGCCATCATCGTCTGGGTGATCGGATTGGCCGTTCCAGTCACCGCTTCCTACATCATCTCCGCAGTCATCGCGGCGCCAGCATTAATCCAGCTTGGGGTTCCTGACTTTGCGGCTCACATGTTTGTCTTCTACTATGCCATCCTCTCGGAGGTCTCTCCTCCTACGGCTCTGTCCTGCTTTGCTGCGGCTGCCCTGACCAAAGGGAATCCCTACAAGACCACCATGTATGCGTGGAAATATACCCTGCCCGCATTTATCGTGCCCTTCATGTTCACGCTCGACCCCAAAGGAGCTGGCATCCTTTTGAAGGGATCGGTAATCGATGTGATCTGGACGACGATTACGGCTTTCATCGGTATTATTGCCTTAGCAGGAGGAGTGGAGAACTGGCTCATCAAACAGACCACCCTCTATGAACGAATCATGTTCTTGGCAGCAGGGTTGCTTTTGTTCTATCCCATTCCTATCTGTGATCTCATTGGGTTTGGTCTATTGATCCTTGCCCTCCTTTCAAATAAATTAAGAAAAGGATGATCTCTGTTCTAAAAATCTTTCTGCTCTTGTCATGCCTGGTCCTTCTACCGGGTTGCGGAAATCTTCTCTATATCTCCAAATTGGGGTGGCATCAGTCCTTTATCACTTTTCATAGCATTCCTATCCAGGAGGTTTTAGCGGATCAAGCTCTGGAAGATGAGACAAAGGAAAAGATCCTCTTTATCCACGAGGTGAAGCGTTTTGGCGAAGAGAGACTGGGATTACAAAGAACGGGGAGCTACACCAAATATTTTGAACTCCATCGGCCGATCCTTCATATGATTACGGCCAGCCAAAAAGATCGCTTTGAACTCTATTCCTGGAAATTTCCTATTATCGGGAGAGTGACCTATAAAAGTTTTTTCACTCTGGAGGGAGCCCTGAAGGAGAAGAAGGCTCTGGAGATAAAGGATTATGACGTCTGCATTCAGCAGGCAGCGGCCTACAGCACACTCGGATGGTTGAAGGACCCCATCTTTTCGACCATGCTCCGATGGGATGAACCAACCTTAGCCAACGTCATTCTCCATGAGATGGTCCATGCTACCATCTATTTTAAAGGAGAAACCGATCTGAACGAACAGCTTGCGACTTTCATCGGAAATCGGGGAACCATCGATTTTTTAGCCGAGAAATACGGCTCCGGCTCAAAGGAGGTGGCCCTTGCGGTCGCTTATCTTCATGATGATCTGCTATTGGCAAAGTGGATTGACGAGGCTTATAGGCAATTATCAGCCTTCTATGCTCAACCTATTTCGAGAGAGGAGAAGTTGGAAGGAAGGGAAAGAATCTTTGAGTCCATTCGAGAGAAGTTTGCAGAGATTCGAGAACAGTTTAAGACTGATGGTTACAGAGGATTAGAGAGACGGAAACTGAACAATGCCGTTCTTATGGCCTATCGGCGATACTTCCAACGCCCCGACCGATTCGAAGCCCTTTATGAAAAACTGGGACGGAATCTTAGAAAGTTCGTTGAATATTTCAAAGAGATAAAATCTTCAGGTGACAAAAAGGCTTTAATTTCTTTTTTGGAGTAATTTTAAATCCGCAGTCCGCAATCTAAAATCTCTATTACCTCTCCCTCTTCCCCTTGATGAACTCCTCAACCATCTGTTTGGCTTCGTTGTCAGGAATTTGTAAGGGTGGATGCTTCATCGCATAGGCAGAGATGGAAAGGAGGGGACCACCGATCCCACGATTACGAGCAATCTTACAGCATCGGATAGCATCAACGGTTATCCCTCCGCTATTGGGAGAATCCTCTACGGAGAGTCTCAATTCGAGGTTGAGCGGGACCTCAGCAAATCCTCTTCCCTCCATGCGTAGGAAACAGACTTTGTTATCATTCTGCCATGGGACATAATCCGAAGGACCAATGTGGATATTTTCTGGCTCAAGGGGGACACCCAATTGGGACTGAATGGCTTCGGTCTTTGAGATTCGTTTGTTCTTTAAGCGATTCCGATTGAGCATATTGAGAAAGTCGGTATTTCCACCCGTATTAATTTGATAGGTTCGATCCAATTTGACTCCCCGATCTTCAAAGAGTTTTGCTAAGGCTCGGTGGATGATCGTGGCTCCCATCTGAGATTTGACATCATCCCCAATAACAGGGATTCCCTTCTCTTCGAATCGTTTCGACCATATTGGATCTGAGACGATGAAACTGGGCATACAGTTGATCAAACTGACTCCTGTATTCAAGCAGGCTTCCGCATAGAATTGGGTTGCAAGATCCGACCCCACGGGAAGATAATTGAGAAGGATTTCAACCCCAGACTCCTTGAGGACCTTTTCCACATTGCAGGGCTTCTCATTGGCCACCATAAAAATACGGTCTTCAGGGTAATCTTTCATGTGATCTGAAACACCATCAAGCACCTCGCCCATGGAGACAACGACGCCGGAATCGTTAAATTGCGAGAAGATGGTCTTTGTGCAATTGGGCTTGGCGAAGATGGCTTCTCTTAGGGGCTTCCCCACCTTTCTCCGGTCAATGTCAAAAGCCGCACCCACTTCAATATCCCAGGGGCGATAACCACCGAGATCCAAATGCATCAAACCCAGAGGATCGAATTTAGGATTCTTGCGGCTGAGATCCCTATAGAATTCAATCCCTTGGATGAGAGCACTGGCACAGTTTCCGACACCTACGATGGCAATTCGGATCGAATTCTTCTTCATAAGAGTTCAACCTTTCCGTAACCATCTTATCTTTTTTTTCAATTCCAAATTACTATCTCATTTCATTTCGAATGTCAAGAAATTTGGCAAACTATGAAAATATATCCTTAAGTTATAATCCGATCGTCTCTTGATAAAAGGGCTTTTTTTCTTGACTTATTTTTTTTTATCTGTTAACTTCGCCAAAAAAATCAACCATCAGGGTAAGGTATCTCTCTAATGAAGAAGAAAGAAAAAACAGCTCTTCTCCATCAGCCTGTCCGTTCACTCGACATGAAAAAGACCAGAAGCCTCTACGATCTGGTCCAGGCCTTTCAATACACTTCCTTTCAGAGCCGGAATCTCTATAAATGTTTCGATGTCTTTCGAAAGATGCTGGCCGATCCAGCCTGCGTCATCTTCATGGGATTGTCCGGTGCCATGATCCCGGGCGGAATGCGAAGGGTGATCCGGGACATGATCGAGATGAAATTGGTTGACGTCCTTGTCTCAACCGGTGCGAATATCTTTCACGATCTCTTTGAAGGATTCGGATATCGACATTATATCGGATCGGTCGAAGGAGATGACGATGCTCTACGAAAACATCGGATCGTGCGGGTCTATGATGCCCTGATGGACGATCAGGAGATCAATGAGGTCATCTACCTCCTCTCCGAGATCCCAGAAGAATTAGGCGAGAGAGTGGTCTCCTCAAGGCGATATTTGGAGGTTTTAGGAAATCGTCTCCAGGACGATGAATCAATTCTGAAGACAGCTGCCCGCTGGGGCGTTCCAATCTTTGTCCCTGCCCTCAGTGATAGCTCAATTGGCATTGGATTATCATTTCTCCATGCCCGAAAAAAGGACCCTTCTGAGGGGGTAATCATCGACCAGATCCGAGATAGCTTTGAGATTGCCCAACTGAAACGGATGGCTAAAACCACTGGAGCGATCTATATCGGAGGAGGCGTTCCAAAGAATTATATACAGCAATTAGGGCCCGTGAGTGAACTTCTCTTCCGAAAGGAGAGCGGCCACCGTTTTGCCTTTCAGGTGACCACGGATGATCCCAAATGGGGCGGTCTCTCGGGTTGCACCTTTGAGGAGGCAAAATCCTGGGGAAAGATTGAAAAGGAATCCGCCTATGCGGTCGTCTATATGGATGCAACCATCGCCCTCCCCATCCTGGTCGGAGCCATCTCTCAAGAGGGAAAGATCTACAAAAGAAGAAAGAGACGCCAGTTTATATGGGACAGGGATCGCCTAAGAGCTATCAAATTGGTCTAACCTTCCTCCACTCCCGAAAGTGATTCAATCCACTTAAGGTATCTAAATTTAAGAAAAAATTTACGCCGTAAGAAAGCTCCTTGTTAGAAGCTCAGTTTCTATGGGGCTGTGAGCTATATGGTTGGAAAGGTTCAAACTTTTTTATGGATTTTACACCCATTCATTACATCCAATTCAAGCCGTTCTTCAAACAGACTAAAATCCCCTAACAGCATTCAATGACCAATAGGTTGAAAATGGGATGTCAATGGTTATAATATAGTAGTAATGGAGCCCAATGGACAAAGCTCGTGGTTCCCAAGAAACGCATGCAAGGGGCAAACATCTTGTACCAAAGGACCCATTTAGCCACGGGTAGAACCCGTGGTCCTCTTTATTCGGGATAGGTGAAGTCCGATATAAAGTTTCAAATCCCCTAACGGGGTAAATAAGGAGTTTGAGGTCCATGAAAGATTCTCATTCGAAAATTCCTGACCAGAAGGAGTTAGAGAAAGAGCTCAATGAATATCTGGGTAAAAAATATGGAGACCGGATCCGCCTGGTCGTTCCCATGCTCTTTCCCAAACCCCAGACCGAAGAGATTTCTAAGGATGAGAAAGAGATCGGCGAAAAAAAGAAGAAGATCCAATTTGACCTAAAGCCCGAGGAGTTAGAGGCCTTTCTCAATGACTACATCATCCGTCAGGAAGAAGCAAAGGAGATTCTGGCTACCAAGATATGCACCCACTTCAACCGGATCAAGTTCACGGAGTTGACCAAGGGAAAGAACCGTTATGAAGGGGTGGGACACATCAAGAATAATATTCTGATGGTCGGTCCAACGGGCGTGGGCAAGACCTACCTGATCAAGTTGATCGCCAAAAAGATCGGAGTCCCTTTTGTCAAAGGAGACGCCACAAAGTTCAGCGAGACCGGTTATGTGGGCGGGGATGTGGAGGATCTTGTCCGAGATCTCGTTTACGAGGCAAACGGTGATATTGAGATGGCCCAGTACGGAATCATCTATATTGATGAGATCGACAAAATCGCCTCATCCAATCATATCATCGGTCCGGATGTCTCAAGGACAGGGGTCCAGCGGGCTCTCCTCAAACCCATGGAAGAGACGGAGGTGGACCTCCGGGTTCCCCATGATCCCATCTCCCAACTGGAAGCGATCGAACATTATCGGAGAACAGGTAAGAAAGAAAAACGGACAATCAACACAAGGCATATCCTCTTCATCATGAGCGGAGCCTTCAATGGTTTGGAGGAGATCATCAAGAAGAGGTTGAATCGGGAGGGGATCGGATTTGGAGCGGAAATCCGTTCTAAAGATGAGAGGGCAGAATACCTCAAGCAGGTGAAGGCGGAGGACTTCATCGCCTATGGATTCGAGTCAGAATTCATCGGAAGGCTCCCGGTCACTGCAATTTTTGAAAAACTGGAGATCGAAGATCTCTATGCCATCCTCAAGAATCCCAATAACCCGATCATTCTTGGGAAGAAGAAGGATTTTAAGTCCTACGGGATCGATATTCAATTTGAGGAAGATGCCCTTTATGAGTTAGCCGTGAAAGCCTACGAAGAAAGAACCGGAGCACGGGGATTGGTCAGTGCCGTGGAACGGGTGCTTCTCAAATTCGAGAAGAAGCTTCCCTCAACAAACATTCGCCAATTTGTGGTCACCCGAGAAGTGGTCCAAAACCCAGAACAGGAATTGGAGCGACTGCTCGAGGATCCCATGCACCCCGAGAGGGTGATCCGGTTTGAAAAACTCCTTTCAAAAGAGAAAAAGGAGATGAAAGAATCGATCTTGAGCAGGGAAGGAGAATTTCGCCGTCGTTATGGGATTGTCTTTCCCGAAAGCAGGATCGATCTTATTGCCCGTCGTATGGTCGAAAAGGGCTATGATGTCAACACCGTCTTTGAGGAAGTGGTAGAGGTTCAACGGCAGGTCGAGGAGTTTGAGAAAGAGTTTCAGCGGAAACATGGAATCCAGCTTCAGTTTGATGTCGAAGCCGTTGATCAGATCACAGAAATGGCCCTTGAAGAAGATATGAAGGCCGAAATGGTTTGTAGCCGATTGTTAAAGGATTATGAGCACGGAATGAAACTGATCCGGGACCGAATCGGCTGGAAGGCGTTTGTGATTACCAAGGAAGCGATCTCGGACCCGGAGGGATATCTCAATCGGGTCATCCGTGAGGCCTACAGCAGACGCTTCGATTTAGAAGCGGAAGGTAGTGGATAATGGCTCATCGAGATTATTACGAAATTTTAGGGGTCAGCAAAAGCGCCAGTGACGAAGAGATCAAGCGGGCTTATCGGAAATTGGCGATGAAATACCACCCAGACCGGAATCCAAACAAGAAGGAGGCAGAAGAGCGCTTCAAAGAGATCAACGAGGCCTATGCCGTCTTAAGCGACAAAGAGAAGCGTAAACAGTACGATACGTTCGGGGCTGAAGGGTTTCGTCAACGATTCACCCAGGAGGACATCTTCCGGGGATTCGATTTCGAGGAGATTCTTTCGGGCCTCTTTGGAGGAAAGGGACGAAGGGAATTCAAATTCGGAGGAGGAAGGGGAAGCTTCGATTTTGGAGATCTCTTCCGTGGTTCTTACGGTTTTCAGGATATGGGCCGTATG
The DNA here is from genome assembly GCA_937124575.1 of uncultured Pseudomonadota bacterium. Classification (GTDB taxonomy): domain Bacteria; phylum Desulfobacterota; class BSN033; order BSN033; family UBA1163; genus RBG-16-49-23. The sequence goes on from CAKZKY010000494.1 coordinate 8,160, forward strand.
CCGCAGAAGGGGGAAGACATCCTTTATGAACTCTCGATCTCACTCGAAGAGGCTGCCTCAGGAGGAGAGAAGAGGATCTCTTATCGAAAGGATGGTAAGGTGGAGGAGGTCTCCGTAAAGATTCCTAAAGGGATACCAGAAGGTAAGAAACTGAGGCTTGCCGGAAAAGGAATGGAGGGAAAAAGGGGAGGCCCACCCGGAGATCTCTACCTTCAGATCTCCATCCGGGAACATCCGATCTTCACTCGTGAAGGGAGCGATCTGATCGTTCAAAAGGAGATTCGTTTTTCAGAGGCTGTTCTGGGAACCTCAATCGAAGTTCCAACGCTCGAGGGACCAAAGAGGATCGAAGTTCCTCCTGGAACTCAGAGCCATATGAAGATGCGATTAAAGGGGCTTGGCATTCCCCACTTTCAGGCAGAGGGCAGAGGGGATCAGTATGTTCAATTGATTGTGAAAGTCCCCAAAAAGGTTTCAGAAAGAGCAAAAGGGCTCATCCAGGAACTTGCCAAAGAAGGCATTTGAATTCACTATGTTCGATTATCATTTCTCACTCTTCAATTCCCTTCTCTTAAATTCAGAAAGTTGACTGCAGACACCAGATAGAAGACTTCAGATTTAATATTCGGAGGCTGGACATCAGGTGCTCCAGAATATTTTCTCTTCTTTAGTCTAACGCCTGAACGCCATACTCTGTTTTCTGATGTTTGAGGTCCATGGTCTTAGGTCTGACTCAGAGTCCTCTCGCCCGCGTTGACTTTTACGGTGTTCTGTTATAAATAAACCCCAAATAGCCCATTTTCTGCGAATCAGGAGGAAGGAGATCATGGTCGAGAAGATCTATGAAGAAGTTCCTGTTGAAAAGTTGCGCTGGCGATGTGATCCCAATTCATTGCCCATTGATTCAACAGAAGCCATTGAGCCCTGCAAGGAGATCATCGGCCAAGAAAGAGCCCTGGAGGCGATCCGAGTGGGATTGGAGATCGGGAGTATTGGATACAATATCTTTGTGACCGGACTGGCAGGCACAGGACGCTTCACCACGATTAAGGCCGTCTTTGAGGAGATGGATGTCAAAGGCAAGATCCCTAATGACCTCTGCTACGTTAACAATTTCAAGAACCCAGATATGCCTCATATGCTCAGCCTTCCCGCGGGCAAAGGAAATGCCTTTAAAAAAGAGATGGAGACCCTGATCGAAACCCTGAAGAAGAAGATCCCCCTCATCTTTGAGAATGAGAACTACCTCAACAAAAAGAAAGAACTCGTCGAAGGATTTAGAAACAGACAGGCGGAAATGTTTCGTGAGTTCGAAAAGAAGGTAAACAGGGAAGGCTTCGCTCTCGTTCAAATCCAAGTGGGACCCTATTCCCGTCCAGGGATCTTTCCGGTGATCGAGGGGAATCCGGTTAACATTGAACAATTGGAATCCATGGTGGAAGAGGATAAGTTTTCAAGAGAGGAGTTGGCCCGGATCAAGACGAAACAGGCGGAACTGATCAACAACTTGGAGGATATCTTCAAAGAAACCCGAAAATCGGAGAAGGAGATCAAAGATCAGCTATCCGCTCTGGATACCGAGATGATCTCTCCAGTCGTTAAAGATTCCATCTCCGATATTAAGGAGAGGTTTAATTACGATAAGATTCATCGCTACTTGGATGAGGTCCAGGAGGATATTCTCTCCAATTATCAACGTTTCAGGGAGAAAGAGGAAACGGCCTCCTCCCCTCTCCCTGGACTGGTTCTGCCTCAGCCGGTGGATACCTTTACCGAATATCAGGTCAACGTCCTGGTCGATAATTCCGAGACCAAAGGGGCGCCCATCATCGTGGAGATGACACCGAATTATCGAAACCTCTTTGGCACCATCGAGAGGGTCGTTGAACGCTCCGGCGTCTGGAAAACGGACTTCACCCATATTAAAGCAGGCTCCTTTTTGAGAGCGAACGGTGGGTATTTAATCTTCAATGCATTGGATGGTCTCGTAGAGCCTGGGGTCTGGCCTGCCTTGAAGCGAACCTTGAAGAATCAGGTGATGGAGGTTCAAACCTACGATCCCTTCTATTTCTTCGCCACAACGGCCCTCAAACCAGAGCCCATCGAGTGCAACACGAAAGTCATCATGATCGGAGACACCCATCTCTATCACCTCCTCTATAATCTGGATGATGACTTCAAAAAGATTTTTAAGATCAAAGCAGATTTTGATTCTGTGATGAAAAAGGACGATTCAAAGGTCCTCCAGTATGCCGCCTTTATCCGTAAGATCTGTGATGAGGAGAAACTGAGGCCATTCGATCGGACAGGAATGGCTGCGGTGATCGAGTATGGGATGGAGATTGCTGGAAGACAGGGAAAACTCTCGACCCGTTTCCATCTGATCGCCGATATCCTGAGAGAGTCCAATTATTGGGCTTCGAAGGATGGAAGTGATGTGGTGAAAGAGAAACACGTGGATATGGCTGTTGAGAAAAAGATTCACAGGGTCAATCTCATCGAAGAAAAACTGCAGGAGATGATCGACGAGGGAACCATCATGATCGATTCGGATGGAATGGTCGTGGGTCAGGTCAATGGTCTTTCGGTCTATAATATGGGAGACTATTCCTTTGGAAAGCCCTCGCGCATTACGGTGAAGACATCCCTCGGAAAAGCCGGCATCATCAATATCGAACGGGAAGCGGAGATGAGCGGCCCCATCCATAATAAAGGGGTTTACATTCTTTCTGGATACCTTCGAGATCGATATGCTCAGGATAAACCGATCACGATGAGCGCCAGCATCTGTTTTGAACAGTCCTATAGCGGTGTCGAAGGAGATAGTGCCTCTTCCACAGAACTTTATGGACTTCTCTCGAGCCTCTCAGGTCTTCCCCTTCGCCAGGACATTGCTGTGACAGGATCGGTCAACCAGAAAGGAGAAATTCAACCCATCGGCGGAGTAAACGAGAAGATCGAAGGGTTCTTCGATGTCTGCAAGGCGAAGGGGCTGACGGGAAAACAAGGCGTGATGATCCCACACCTCAACGTCGAGGATCTCATGTTGAGAAAGGATGTGGTTCAGGCAGTCAAGGAAGGAAAGTTCCACATCTATCCTGTGAGGACGATCGATCAGGGGATTGAGATCTTGACGGGAGTGGAAGCAGGTGATCGATTAGAGGATGGACGATTTAAAGAAGGCACGGTCAATTACTTGGTGGATAAGAAACTTCAGGAATTGGGAAAGAAGATCAGAGAGTACGAAGGAGGTAAAGAAGAAGCCGAAGAGAAGAAGAAAAAGAGAGGGAAGGCCACCTGCAATGGATAGAGTCATTCTCGACCAAACGATGACAATAGGTCAAGAAGTTTCGATCGAAGGGCCTCCTCTGGAGGCCCTTCGACTTCAGGGCGCTCGTCTGGGTAGCATCGTTACCCTGACCGATGTTGAGGGAAAGGATTTTCGAGGGAGAGTTCGACATCTTTCGAAAGAGAAGGCATCGGTTCTCATCTTTGATTCATTCCCGGCGCCTACAGAATCGCCTCTTGAGATCGTACTCCTTCAGGCTCTTCCGGAAAAGGAGCGGATGGAGTGGATCATTCAAAAGGCAACCGAATTAGGCGTTTTCGCTATTGTCCCTTTTAAATCAGAGAGGTCCATCTCTCTCGAAGAGAGAGAAGCCAAGCAGAAGAAGGCACACCGTTGGCAGGAGATCGCCATCAAAGCTGTTCAACAATCCAGAAGGGCAAAGGTCCCCAAGGTGGAACAATACCGGTCCTTTGAAGAAGCCCTCACGTATTGCGAGGGAAAGGGGGCGAAGATACTTCTCTGTGAGAAGAAAGGAGAAGGCCTTAAAGAAGTTTTAAAGCGATATGTCACCTTGAGCTCCCCGCCGGCAAAAGAGGGAGAGGGGGGATTTAAGGCTCATCATCCCACAAGAATACACGTCATGGTAGGTCCAGAAGGAGGATTTAGTGAAGAAGAGGTAAGATTGGCTGAGATAATGGGATTCATTCCTGTGAAATTGGGCCAGCGCATCTTGAGAACCGAAACGTCATCCATCGCCCTTATTGGAATTCTTCAATACGAACTCGGCGATTTGGGTTCAGCCCCTAAGGGGTGATGGGGATAGGCAACAGGGAAATCATCGCATCGGCTATTTCTACCGATCTCATTAGGGCTCTGCCTTCCAAATCAATCTTTTTGTGTTCATTTGCTTTTCATCACCCATACATCGTCCCATCTCTCATCAGGGGGGTTATCAATAAAATACCTGCACCTTTCGATATAAATTCCCGAAAGACCGTCATGACTGTTTAAAGACAATACCTCTTCAAACTTCTTCATGCTCTCGGCCCACTTTCTTGATTTATAAAGCTCAAGCCCTTCCCCGAAATAGTCGATCGCCTCTAAGAGATGGGGAAAGGATTGCTCATTATGAAAATCCAAAACCTCATAAACAGATACCGGCTGATGCTTCCCCTTGACCTTTATCCTGTCAACCTCGCGAAAGAGATAATTGCCTCTAAGTCTGCCCTTAGTGAATTCACTGATTAAAATCTTTGAATGATAATACTTGTTTGCCCCTTCAAGCCTCGATGCCAAATTGACCCCATCTCCGATGACCGTATAATCCATCCTTTTCATTGAGCCGATATTTCCTGAGATCACATAATCCGTATTCACGCCGATTCCAATATCGATGGGCTCCTTCCCCTCCGCAGCCCTTTTGGCATTGAATTCGAAAAGCGCCCTCATCATATCAATGGCCGCTTTAATCGCATTATCTTCATCCTCTCCACTACTGAACGGCGCACCGAATACGGCCAGAATGGCATCTCCTATGTATTTGTCCAGAATACCATTGTATTTGAATATGATATCCACCATGATTGAAAAATATTCGTTCAGCATTGAGACGGTATCGCTCGCACCTAACTTTTCAGAGATTGTGGTAAAGCTTCGGATATCGGAAAATAAAATAGTCGCCTCCTGTAGCTGCCCTCCAAGAACAGCCTCCCCGGTTTCCAAAAGTTTTTCAGCCACCTCTTTCGTCATATACCGCGCCATGGTTCCTTTCAGACGTTTTTCCTGCGTGATGTCTTCGAATATTAGCATCGAGCCCATAGACTCTTTTTTCACATTCATTAAAGGAACAATCGTCATGTTAATTGAGACCGTCTTCCCACCAGGAAGGTCATACTCCGTATCCATGGTAATGTCCGGTATGCCGCTGATCATGACTTGGGTCACCCGATTCGCAATCCATCCATTTGTGCCTTTAAAAAAATCTGTGGATTTCAGGTCGATCATCTCCTCCGCTCTGACTTGAAAGATTCTAAGCGCTGCGGAATTGCATTTCACAATCTTGTTATCAGCGTCGAGCGTGATGACGCCGTTACTCATGCTTTCGAGCATGCTCTCGTTATAGTTCTTCATATTTAAAACGTCGTCAAAGAGCTTTGCGTTCTCTATGGCAATGGATGCCTGCGCCGAAAACGCCCTAAGACGTTTTTCATCGACGGTTGTGAAGGGACCACCCCTTTTATTCAAAACCTGTATGATCCCTATGGTCTTTCCCGCCTTATTCATAACTGGCATGCAGAGGATTGATTTCGTCCGGTAACCCGTTTTTTTGTCAACCTCGGGATTAAAACGGGCGTCCTGATAGGCATCGGGTATATTGACCAGTTCACCGTTGGTAAAAACGAAACCTGCAATTCCCTTGTTGGATGGAATCCGGATTTCCCGGATATCTTCTCCCTGAGCCACAATTGACCAAAGCGTATCCGTCTTTTCGTCATACATAAAAAGGGTGCTTCGGTCTGCCTCAAGGATTTCAGTCGTTGTTTCCATGATCTTTAAAAGGAGCGGATAGAGATGAAGTTCCCTCGAAATGGCGGTTGTCACTTCCAGAAGCTGTGACTCCTCCTCCATCGCCTTCTTTATCTGCTCATAAAGCTGTGCGTTCTGAAGTGCGGCGGATGCCTGAGAGCTGAGCACTTCCAAAAGTGTAATATCGTCCTTTGAAAAATTGCCCTCTTTCTTATTAAGCGCTTGAAAAACTCCGATAATCTCGTTGTTTCTCGACTTAATCGGAGCACAAAGGATATTTCTCGTGCGATAGCCTGTTTTTTTTGTCCACCTCTTTGTTGAACCGAGGGTCCGAATAGGCATCGTGAATGATAATCGGCTCACCCTTTGTAAACACTGCACCCGCGATCCCCAGATGATTAGGAAACCTTATCTCATTGACAAGCCCCCCTTCGGCAACCCTTGAGAAAAGCTCCCCTGTCTCCTTATCGTTCAGGAAGATGGTGCTTCGGTCTGCGTTCAGAATGTCTGATACAATGGCCACCATTCGTTCAAGAAGCCTGTCAATAGAGATAGTATCCGCCAGCCGTTTCGATATGTCGATAAAGGCAGTGATTGTATCAAAGATTTCAGCAACCCTTCCGATGAACGTCTCCTGCCTCTTTTCGCTCATGGCGGCAAGCATCTTTCTGATGTCTTCCTGTTGAAGCCTATTCTTAAGGATGTGACTGACAATTTCGATGCTGGTTTCGAGTTTAAATCCACTTCTTTGGACAGAAAGCGCTTTGAAGAGATCCTCTTCTTTTATAAAAAAATCGGTAAGGATTTCACCGAGTCTTCTTCTCCTCCCCTCAGCACTCTGTATTTGAAGGGCTCTTCTCAGGTCCTCTTCTTTAATATATCCGAGATCAAGAAGTATGTCGCCTATCCTGTCCGACATGAAAACAAACCTCTATTCGATAACCACTCTCCCCAAAATGCCATTCAAAAAGGATTAATGATCGCCTCTGGATTGAATGTCCATCCTTTGACAAGCTCAGGGCAGATCCTTCGCTCATCGAACCCTACATAAGATATTAGATATCTAATTGACAAGAGTCAATAATGGAATGTCTACTCTTTCTGTCGATTCTCGAAACAGACAATCGCATCAGCGATCGGAGAATCCTTAAGCATAAGATCTCCGGCCCTCAGAGTGAAGCTCCTCCTTTTTGAAATAGCATTCGGCTTTTTTGACAGCAGGCCACAGTCCCAGGTTCATGGGGCCGAAGATGATCAGGCTTCTTTTGAGATGAAATGGATGGAAGATCCTTTTCGCCATCGAAGCAGGGGAATAGAAAGACCGATTCACCTTCCAGAAACCTTCTTGAAGCTCCTTCACACTCATCCTCTTCGGCTGAAAGACAACGGTTGCCATATCGTACTTCGACCAGTCCTCGGTAAGAATCCTTCCCTCCTGTTTCAACCGATGATAGATCCTCGTCCCTGGAAACGGAGTGAGAATGGGAAGAAAAGCCCCATCGATCCTGTTCCGGTCGGCAAATTCTAAAAACTCATCAAAGACCGAAACATCGTCATAGTCGTATCCAAAGACAAAGGAAGCATAGACTCCAATGCCTGCATCGTGAAGCCTTTGAATCCCTCTCTCGTACATCTTCACCCGATTGATTTTCTTTCCCATCAGGTCGAGGTTCTCTTCGCGAAGGCTCTCAAAACCAATGAAAAGTCCGTGGCATCCGGCTTTGGCCATCAGTGAAACGATCTCCTCATTTTCGGCAACGTGAATCGGCCCCTGGCTGACCCACCGCAGTCGGTATCGGGAAAGCATGCCAAACAGTTCTCTGGCATAGGAGAGATTGCCTACCATATTATCGTCTACAAAAAAGATGTAGGCTTTTGAACGCTCAAGCGATTGAATCTCTTTTTCAACCTCAGAGACCGGTCTCATCCGGTAGGTTCTTCCATGAAGTGCAGTCACGGAACAGAACTCACAGTCATAAGGACAACCCCGAGTTGTCTGAATCAAATTGTGAAAGAGGTAACCCTTTGGAGGAAGAAGATCCCTGCGGGCAATGGGAAGCTGACTCAGATCGGTCCGATCCTTCTGTTGATAAAAAGGTTTCAGTTTTCCCATTTCGGCATCTTTTAGAATCTCCGCCCAGGTCTCATCCGCCTCTCCGATAGCCACCCCATCGGCATGCGCTTTGGCTTCTTCAGGAAGCCAGGAAGCATGGACTCCTCCGATAACTACCTTTCTCCCCCTTTTTCTAAACTCATCTGCAATTTCATACCCTCTCGGTGCCAAGGGTGTGATCAGGGTGATGCCGACCAGATCGACGTCTCGATCAAAATCAATCTCTGAGAGGCTTTCATCGATGATACGAACCTGATGTTGTGGAGGAGTCAGACCAGCGAGGAGGGAAGTGGAGAGGAGGGGAAATTTAAATGCGATCACATCCCAAAAACTATCCTTAGGCCATCTGGGAATGATCAAGGAAATTCTCATCTACGTTTGATTCTCCTGAGTAGCCTCTCGAGAGATCTCACCTCAACATCTTGTGGAACATGCCACTGAAAGCTCTCTTCAGGTAGAGATGAATTGACAGAAATCCCTTTCAATCGAAGTTCGATGCGGGTTTCCTTCTCCAACAGTTCGATCTGGATTCGATTCGGAATCTCGTTCCCTTCCTCCTTCTCGGAGGTGATTCGGATCTCCCCTGCCTTTGCCATTACATTCTCATACTGGGAGAGCTCTCCCCAATAGGCCCTCTTTTGTGGCGGGATGAGGAGGAAGAACTCACCACTTCGGTAAAGAGCATCGAAGAGCCCCATCCCCAAGGGATGATAGCCGAGGAGCCTCAATCTATCGGGCTTTTGGTAAAGGAGAAATCCATTGAGGAGAAAGTTCATTTCCTCTCCTTCTCGCACTGTCTCAATCCGGATGGAGGCTCTCGCCTGTAGGGATTCAGCAGCGGAAAAGGTTTCAAGGAGTTTGGCGATCGGATTTTCAAAGGGCGGCCTTTCAGGGGGAATGATTTCAACCTTCTTCGGACATCCCCAAAGGATAAGTGACAGGAGAAGAAGACTCAAACATGTGTACCAATATCTTTTATCTCCTCTCCGTTTCCCCCTCACCCCATCCCTCTCCCCCGGGGGGTGAGGGGACAAAAACGGATAAACATATACGTACAATCTGCGAATCATTTAAAATTCTCCTCTTTCAAATCTGTTCCAGATGGCTTCCGCGGTCAACTCTCCAGAGGCCACCACTGCAGCAATCCCTCCACCGGGTGATGTCCAGTGTCCTGTTAAAAAGAGATTGGGAATCGGAGTGGTGCGCTGGAGGCGGTGGATTCCGGATTGGCTCGGAATCTGTGCCCATCCATAAGCTGCTCCTAATTGGTTACCCGTCCATCGCTCAATCGTCTTTGGAGTTGCCTCGGTCCTCACAAGGATCCTCTTCTTCAAATCAGGAATCAGAACCGATGCCCTCGATACGAGAGATTCAGAAAGTTCATCTATAATCTTTGAGCCCCAACCTTTGCTGAAATGATAGGGAGCCTTCATGCTCAGGCAAAGGGTGCTCTTACCTGGGGGGGCATGAGAGGGATCGACTCTGGATGGGGCAAGCAAGTAGAAGGGTGCTTTCTCTGGAATTTGGTTCTCATAAAGGATTTGATACTCTTTAGAGAGCTGATTGTCGAAGAATACTTCGTTATTTGAAACAGGAAGTTCTTCCAAATCCCCATCGATTCCAAGATAGAGGATAAAGTAGGAGAGAGAAGGTCTCATCCCATTCAGTTTTGACCGGAAACTGTTTGGGATCCGATCCTTTCCAAGAAGGGAGTTAAAGGTCTTTTGGGCATCGACGTTGGAAATGATGAGCTTTCCAGTAACCTCTGCTTTGTCCTTTAACCGAATGCCAATCGCCCTCTTCTCTTCCATCAGAATTTTTTCAACTTCGTGGCCAAGCAAAATCTTTCCCTTTCTCTTTTCAAAAGCCTCTCCCAAAAGGAGCGGAAACCGCTCCACCCTCCCCTTCACACAGGAGACGCCGTGATCAAAATAGGACATCTCGATCCCTGCCATACCCACCACCGAAATCTCCTCGGGTGGAAGCAAAGCATAAGAACTTCGAACCGAAAGGATGGTTTTCACGAATGGATTGGCGATGTATTCATTCAGGAGTTGTCCAAAAGTCTGATCTTTATATCTTAAAAGGAAAGGAATTTGGGAGTTGAGGGAAGAGAGATCGAACCAGTTAAGCGATGAAGGCATTTGCGAAAACTCATTAAAGATCTTTCTCAAAATCTTATAAACCTGCTCAATGCCTCTTCGCTCCCCTGGAAACAGACTTGAAAGATATTCGATATGGGTTTCAATCCGAGAGGACTGAACGACCTTCTGATTTGGGAAATGGTATTCCCTTGCCGGTTCCAAGGAAATGAAGTGAATCTGGTCAAGGAGGTCCAGTTGTTTCAGCAGATTCCAGATTCTTCCACCCTCCTGGCACTCCCCTAATGATTGTACGGAAAGATCAAAAGAGAAACCCTCTTTCTCGAAAGAAGTACAGCACCCTCCTATCTTCTCATTCTTCTCAACGATTAAAACGTTGAGCCCCTTCTGGGCTAAGAGACAGCCACAGGTAAGACCTGCCACCCCTGCTCCGATGATGATGACATCCATCTCAGACATGATGCATTCAGTATAACATAACCTTTCTTTTGGCGTCGAATAGGTTGAGTTTACCAAATGGCCTGGTTGATTCTTGAATATATCGGTGGGGAAAACATTTTCGTCCCCAAAGGGAAAATAAGAGGAAGGTGATGCACTACTTAGGGATAGAGTTTAAACCTGATTGAGATATTTGAGCCTCCATTTGAAGATCCATTGAGCAAGGCAAATCTGATCTTTCTCTTTTCGGGTTGACCCAAAACGATCTTCAAATCAGATTGAGGATCAAGACGGGTCGTTCCAATCGTCGGTGGAATGATCCCATGATAGAGGCTCAATGCGATACTGCATGCCCTGATTCCCCCTGAGCCATCAAATTCTCCGATCAACGATTTAAGAGCACTGACAGAAATCTCTTTGGCCCTCTCCCCGAAAACCTCTTTAATCGCCAATGCCTCTGCTCGATCGAGATCAAGGGTTGAATTTGCAGCTGCGGAGATATAATCAACCTGAGAAGGATCTTCGGTAGCCAGGGACATCGCCTTTGCAATCGAATGGCCTTTCTGGTCATACCGGAGAACACCGTCTGTGCTTCCTGAGAAACCTACGCCTGCCACTTCTCCGTAAATTCTGGCTCCCCTCTTCTCCGCATGCTCCAATCTCTCCAAGACGAGGACTCCACTTCCCTCACCCAATACCATCCCATTCCGATCCCGATCAAAAGGCCTCATCCCCTCCAAGCCCTTTTCCTTCCCGGGCGATAAAGCTCCTAACCGCGAATAGACATGATAGAGGGGCTCGCTCAATTCATCGCCTCCGCCTGCAAAAATAAGATCTGCTTCACCCTCTCTCAATAGATGGCAGGCATAAGCCAATGCCATCTCTGTGGATGTCTCTTTGTGGGAAAAGGTGATATTCGCTCCTTTAATCCCATATTCAATGGCGCAATGGCTGGTGATCGCATTGGGCACTGCGGTCTGGAAGAGAAGGGGCTGGGCTCCTACAGGACCATCCTTTAAGAGGGCTCGAAAGAACTGATCCACTGTATCCGAACTGCCGAGTCCGGTTCCAATCGAAATTCCCATTCGTTGGGGATTCTCTTTGCTTAAATCGAGACCCGAGTCATCAATGGCCATCTTAACGGCTGAAACCATGATCTTACCAATCCGATCCATCCTTCTAAGATTGGCTGGCTTGATAAAGGTTTTAAAATCAATCTCCGGAAGTTGAGCCCCTAATTTTGAACGGTAAGAACTGACATCAAATCTCATGATTGGTTGGACCCCGGATATTCCCAGGAGGCAGTTCTTCCAGAATTCTTCTTTCCCAACTCCAATAGAAGATAGAATTCCAAGACCAGTGATGACTATGCGATCTCCCTCTGGAGAGTTCGGAGTTCGGTGTTCGGAGTTAGGATTTATTCCACACAACTTATTATCCATTTACTTACCTATTTCCCTGTTAATTTCGATATAGATTAATTGTCTCCAAACTACGAACTTCTTGACTCCGAACTGAACTTTTTAAACACCAGACAGACATTATTACCACCAAAAGCAAATGAGTTTGAGATGGCTACCCGAACATCCTTTTTGATCGAATGATTTGGCGTATAGTAAAGATCGCAATGGGGATCAGGCACTTCATAATGAATCGTGGGAGGAACGATTCCGTTCTTTATCGTCAAAACGGTTGCCACAGCCTCAATGCCTCCTGCTGAGCCAAGGCAATGTCCGATCATGGATTTAATCCCGCTGATGGGAATCTCCCTTGCCCGTTCTCCGAATACCCTTTTGATGCCTCGGGTCTCAGCGATGTCATTAAAGAGAGTGGCTGTCCCATGAGCATTGATCGTATCCACTTCTTCAGGGAAGACACGGGCATGAGACAAGGCCATTCGGATCACCCTTTCGACACCTTCCCCATTGGGCTCTGGTGCAGTGAGATGGTAGGCATCCGCACAGATGCCATATCCGATCAGCTCAGAAAGGATGGGAGCTTCTCTTCTCAGGGCATGCCCCAGTTCTTCGAGAATCAGAATACCCGCTCCTTCTCCGATGGTTAAACCCTGCCTCCGCTTGTCAAAGGGCTTACAGCTTTCAGGGTCAACCAGTTTAAGACTGCTAAATCCGCTGAAGGAGACCTCACAGAGGGAATCACTTCCACCGCTGACCATGATGTCGGCCAGACCCATCTGAATCAGGTCAAAAGCCACTCCGATCGAGGCCGAGCTTGAAGAACAGACCGTTGCCGTGGTTGAACGGGGACCTTTTAACCCTGACTCGATGGCGATAAGATCGGTCGTTGTAGCAAGAGAGTAAGAAATGAGCAGCGACGGAGAGGGTCTCCCTTTTCCCAGGTAGACATCCCTGAAATACTTTTCAACCGAAAGAATGCCACCTGAGCCTGCTCCTAAGAGGACCCCTACTCTCCTTTTGTCAATGGAATCCTGGTCAAGCCGGGCGGACCTCCATGCTTCCCTGAAGGCAATCAACCCGAATTGGTCACACCGGGAAAGCCTGCGGAGCTCTCTGGCTGTGAAATGGGCAGAAAGATCCAGACCCGAAACTTCAGCGGCTCTCTTTATCCGATAGGCTGAAGCATCAAAGGCGGTGATTTCCTTTGCTCCATCTTTACCCTGGATGAGGGAGTCCCAGAATTCTGGGACACTATTCCCAACGGCACTGACCACTCCCATCCCGGTAATGACGACTCTCTTTCTCATTTGATCTCTGTCACTTTCACATCCTTTGGAAGTCGAACCTCAACATCAGAATCCGAAAGCCCGGTATTAATCCTTATATTCGAGTATTGAAGCGTTGTTGTATCTCCATTCCTTTCGACCATCTCCATGCCAGTCATGATCCAATCCCTCTTTGAGATCCACATCTTCGTCTTAACAAATAGCGGATCTTTCAGCTTCGGGAGTATTTCGATGGCAAGAGAAAACTCTTTCTCCTCAACAATCCTCCACTGAGCCAATTTCTCCTGAAAAGGATCCTTTAAGACGATGAGGTATTTCTCGGTGAGGGGATTTCCCTTTATGTGGTATCGTTCTGCCATCTTCTCCTCTTTGAAATAGAGAAGAACGGTCTTGCCATCGAAGACCATCTGGCTGCTCTCTGGAGGGAAAAATTCAATAAAGAACTTATCCGGTTTTTTAAAACGAACCCTTCCTCTCGAAATCACCTTCTCCTTAAATAAGGAGATCCTCTTCTCTTGAACAAGATCAGCTGTGAAATCGTTCATCTTCTCGCGGACCTCTCTGATCCGCCTCACGACCTCGTCCACGCTCAGGGGCTGCGCTTCAACGGAAGTTAAAGGCACGAAAAATGAAAGAGACAAAACGAAAAAAATTATCTTCGTCATAAAGAATTACCCTTTAAATCCTAAGATGGTTTTGCTCACTCCCGGAAAAAGAAATTTTGAACCGCTCAGGTAGAAGAGGGCTTCGGAGAGATTCCCAAAAATAATCGAGGCGATCTTCTTTCCTGTATCAGGTGGAAGCGTATATCCACCGATCAGGTGCCTCCATTCTTTAAAGCCTCCCCTTTTCAGACACTGCTCGATTATTTTAGGGGAAAAGTCAGCCAGATGGGCAGGCAGATCATAGAGGTGATTCTCGATGCCAAAGAAACGGAGAAGGTTTTTAATTGGCGTGGTGTGGGGATATCTCAACAGAAGAAGCCCACCGGGTTTAAGGATGCGATAACACTCCTGTAAAAATCCGATTGGTTGAGGAAGATGTTCAATCACATAAAAACCGCTCACAGCATCAAAATCTTTCTCTGGAAAACCTATTCTCTCCAAAGGTCCCTCATACACGGTTAGTTCCAAAACAGTCCTCGCATACGCCATGGCCTTTTCAGAAACGTCAACACCCGCAACCTCCCATCCTCTCCGTTTCATCTCTGCGAGAAAGAACCCAAAACCCGTTCCCACATCCAATAGCCTCCCTCTATTTTTATATTGGTCTATAATATTGGCGGCCTTCTGGAAGATGGGCTCCATCATCCTCTTCCATGCCTCGATTGAAGATTCATCCTCAGGAAGATATTCCTGATAGAACCGGAGTATGGCTTCACCGGTTGGTCTCGGGTTGAGATAGATGAATTGGCATGAAGAGCATTTGACCATTTGAAACCGTCCCTCTCTGTGCAGCAGGTTATATTCCGCCCCTCCACAAATGGGACAGGAAGTTTCCTCCATCTCAATATCTATATTTTCTCTCATCCGTTACCAGGAATGGATTCGATCCACATCTCGATGGTGCGGGTGTAAAGTTTCCAGTTCGTTAATTTTGACTGATTCAAAAAGGCGCGGCATTCTTCCAGCGTATAGGAGGAATTGACCGATTCCATAAAGCCTTTTCTGGCTTTTGGATGTTTTCCGAAAAAGAATCTCCAAAAGAGATCAAAAAGCCCTACCCAGACAAAAGAGGCATCTCTATGGAAATCAACTATAACAAAGCTCCCTCCGGCCTTCAATGTCCGTGCAACTTCATTGAAAAAGTCAACAGGACGATCCAGATGGTGAAGGGTGTTGGTGCAGAGCAGCAGATCGAGGGATTGATCGTCACAAGGAAGTGAGTAAGCAGAACCTACCTGAAACTCAATCTGATCCGCTAAGCCTGCCTCTATCGCATTTTTCCAGGCGATATCAATCATGACCGAAGATAGGTCAATGGCTCTAAAACGGATCTCCGGAAACGCCTTCGATAAAAAAATGGGAAAAATGCCTGGACCGGTTCCGACATCAAGACAATTCCCTTGCTGAATCCCTTTTGCCTTAATCCGGCTGAGCACCCTCTGGCAGGGAATCCTCATGTATTTTTTCGCCATGAGGCTGTAATACTCAGCCAGCTCACGGTCTTCAATGACTCCAGATTCTGATATGCGCTCTCTCATTCCGCTCCCTTTGCTAAGACCACTACCCCCTCCGCCACAAGTCCCTCCCCAACCATAGCCCGTAGTTTGACTTTAGCGAGATTGGAAAAAAGGCGTTCAATCTCTGCCTGAAGGAGCAGCGAATCGCCAGGAATCACCTTTCCGGTGATGCGAAACTCTTCCACCCTCGCCAGATAAGGCACCCCCTTCCCTTCCCTTTCAAAAGAGGTATGAAAGGCAAGTCCACCCGTTTGAGCCAATGCCTCCAGGATCAGAACCCCTGGCATCACCAGTTCCTTTGGAAAATATCCCTGAAGATAGCATTCATCGGCGCTCACCTGTTTAAGGGCCACAGCCTTTTTCCCAGGCTCGATCTCAATAATTCGATCGATCATCCGAAAAGGAAAAGAGTGTGGAAGTTTCTGCAAGATTTCATCGAAATCGATGAGGTTCATGGCATCCATTCTTCAGAGGTTTTTTAAACGCTCATTAAAAGAGAGAGACTATCTTAAATACTCCTTGGGAGATTCCCATGATGATGAAAATTCCTAAGAGAGAGCCGGTCATCAGGAGGACGGTTCCCTCCACCCTTCCTTTCTTTAAAAAGAAACTGACGATGCTTCCCGAAAGGATTCCAAAACCACGGATGGGAAGAGCAGAAAGCAAGATGAGACCAACATTTCCAAGAGACATCACCTTCTTCATCAGGGGCCTCTCATTCATGGCAGAGATCACCTTATCGGTTTTATGCGTGAGCCACCGAACGACAAAAAATTTCTTGCTCGATTGTTCCAACAACATACCATACACAGGAATCTGCACATAATCATAGGCTAAGGCTAAAGGGAAATAGATCAAGGCAGACATCTGATTGAGGATGGCAAAAAACACCGAGAAGGAACGACCCAGAGTAAAATGAATCAGAGTAAAGAGGAGGATGAGATTCCCTGTGCCGGTAATTATGGGTTCCATTCGCACCTCATCAGGATAGAAGAATAACATTCTCCAGGCGATATCCCCAGGTGGATGAGAGTCCTTAGTTTCAGATCCAATGTTTGATGAGTGACATAGCGAAGATCACAAGCAGGATCTGGAAATTGATAATTGACCGTTGGTGGGACGAATCCATACTCCATGGAAAGCGTGTTCGCTACCATTCTTATCCCACCCAAGGCAATCGCTTCTCCCACCATCGATTTAATTGAACTGATTGGAATCTGAAAAGCTCCGGAGGGAAACGCCTTTTTGATCCCTTTGGCTTCTAACTCATCCAAGATTTTAGATGAATTTCCAGCACCGCTGATATAATCAATCTGGATATTCTCTCGACCTCTCATTGCCAATTGGATTGATCGGCTGATTCCTTCCGATTCTTTCTCTTTTAAGGACCGCCCTACCAATCCATACTCCAAAATATAACCGTAAATCTTTGCTCCCCTCGATCGGGCATGCTCCTCTGATTCAATCACCAACACCCCTGCTCCCTCTGCTAAGATCAATCCGTTTCTCATCAAATCATAAGGGCAGGATCTCTCCCCATGTCCTTGATCCTTGGCTAATAAATTTAAATCAGAAAATCCACGAAACAGAAATTCACTCAGTTCATCCACTCCGCCTGCGAGAATAAGGTCAGCTCTCCCATTTCGGATTTGATCGCAGGCAAAGATAATGGCTGCCTCAGCGGTACAGAAGGACTGCACGAGTGTGCAATTGACTCCCTGAATGCCAAGTTCAATGGAAACATGGCTTGAGGCCGCGTTTGGGACGGTGTTTGGAAAAAGCATCGGATTGAGGTCTAAAAAACCTCTTAAGACCTGCCCTCGATGGAACTCCTCTGAGCTGGAGAGTCCGCAGAATCCCGATCCCAAAACGACCCCCACTCTTGAGCTATTTTCTCGGGTGACTGAAAATTGTGCGTCAGAAAAAGCTAATTTCGATGCGGCAATGGCAAATTGGCTTGCCCGATCCAATCGTCGGATCTTACTGGCAGCCATAAAATCTTTGGGATGGAAGTTTCGTACCATTCCAGCCTGTTGGGAACGAGAAAAGGATGTGTCGAAGGTTTGGATCTTCTCAATGCCTGATTTTCCTACCCTCAGACCCGAGAGAAATTCTTCCTTCCCAATTCCGATCGAAGAGACAACCCCCACCCCTGTGATGCAAATTTGTTTACTCATAGACCTTCTCTTCTTCGCCTTCGAGGTCTCCGGCATCCGCCTCCACATCTCTCGCTTCGCTGATCTTCCCTAAGACCTCCTTATAGAATTCGTGCTGGATGAGAAGATTCATCACCTCATTTGTGCCAGTCCAGATCATCTGAAGCCTGGCATCCCGGAAGAAACGTTCGATGGGATACACATTCGTATACCCGATCCCTCCCATCACCTGCATCGAGTGGTTGACGACCTCCCAGAGCATCTCTGTGGAAGTCTTCTTCGCCTCAGAGACCATCCGTCTTGCATCCAGGCCTTCATCCACGTGCCTGGCTGTCACATAAACGAGACTTCGAGCCGCATCCAGCTTGGCGATCGAATCAGCGATCTTAAAGCTGACCGCTTCAAATTTTCGGATCGTCTCCCCAAATGCCTTTCTCCGGTTGCTATATCGGGTTGCAATCTCCAGACAGCACCTCGCCATCCCAAGGGCTCCGGCTGCAGTCGTTAACCGCTCAGGGATCATCATCTGATTGAAGACCAGAAACCCACCATGGAGCGGACCCACAAGGTTTTTGGCCGGTACTTTAGTATCCCGAAAATAGAGCCTGCCGGTCCCTCCTCCACGGGAACCCAGTAGACCGTAAACATGTTTAACCTCTACACCCATCTTCCTTTCGACGATGAAACAGGAGATCGATTTATGAGGTTCTGCCTCAGGTGCTGTCTTGGCATAGACGATAAAATAGTCCGCTCCTTCTGCGCCCACCACAAACCGTTTCTGGCCATTGAGTAAATAATAATCGCCATCTTTTTTAGCGATGGTGGTGGCACCAAAAAAGTCCGATCCTCCCCGCGGCTCGGTCAGCGCCTCTGCACAACAGAGCTTTCCCTCAAGGGTGGGCTTCAGATATTTCTCTTTTTGTTCTGGAGTGCCAAAACGATGGATTGCTTCACCACAGATGCTTACCAATGAGTAGAGACAGGTCATCCCCGATCCAAGAACACCAATCTCCTCAATGGCCGCCACCTCTCCGGTCCATTTCATCCCTCTGCCTCCCCATTCTTTGGAGAAACGAAGACCAAGAAGGTTCTGGGCAGCGAGGCTTTCGATGAATTCCTTCGGATACTTCACCTCATCAGCATCCATGGCCCGAATAAGGGAACTCGGAACCTTCTCTTTAACGAATCGTCTGACCTCATGTTTTAACTCCCGTTCTTCATGCGTCAATAAGATTTCGAACATAGCCTCCTCCTCATTTCGATAAAATTTGTCGCTTAGATCATCGTTTACAGGAATTCTTTACCCAAAACCCATAAAGAATCAAGAAAATTTTTTGTTTGACAGCATGAGGAGATCAATTGAATAATAGGATGCATAATGGAGGAGTGAGGGTTACGGTGACGAAGCCTACATCGTTTATATGAGGTTACGCTCAACGTCCTTTAATTGTTTTACCTAAACGTTACCGATAATCGAAACGGGCCTCGCTACCCTAACCAAAAGACGAAGATCGAACTTCGATACGAGCTTCGACAACGACGAACGTTCATCTCATTTAACGAAATTTGGACTTCCCAAGGAGGGACATAATGAAAGAGACGATCAGGAAGAAGGCAAAGGAGTTAGGGGCAGACCTTGTCAGTTTTTTGAATCTCCGAGACTACATCAGCCCACGTTCTCCGGATCCTCATCGATACCTTTCTTCGGCTCGATCCATCGTCGTACTGGCTTTTAAGCCCCTTGCAGGCGCTTATCATTATCAGGAGAATACCTGGAGCAAGATGCCATCTTATCTCTATGGCATGGAAGCGGCTGGAAATACAGCAGCCTACCATCTGGGAAGGTTTATCGAAAGAGAATTTAATGCGGAATCCTTTCTCGTCCAGGCCCATCGTCCTTTTGAAATCGATGAGGAAACTTTTCGATCACCCATCGGCAGTGTCTCGCTTCGTCATGCGGCCGTTCAAAGTGGATTGGCTGTCTGGGGTAAAAATACCCTTGCCCTCACGCCCCAATTCGGACCTCGGGTCATGTATCTTGGACTTCTAAACAGCCTCGATTTAGAATCCGATCCGCCTCTAAAAAACTACGATCCTTGCGCTACATGCGGTTATGACTGCAGAGCAAATTGTCCTGGAAAGGCATTTACAGAGGATGGACGCGTACTGAGCCACCGTTGCGTTCGGGTGAGCCAGCCCAATGATGTTGGAAACTTTATGCGTTTTTTAATTGAAATCGCGGAGAAACCTACGATGGAAGAACGACTTGAGATGATGAAATCACCCCGCTTTTTCCGCCACCTCCAATATCTCCAATTTTTTATCCACTACCACTGTGACCAGTGCACCCGTCACTGTCCTGCCGACCTCGAGGCCTCCGTTGAAAATTGAGACTTCTTTACCCCGTTAGAAAGCCCTGCTTCTTGCCCCTTACAAAGCTTGGTTTCTATCGGCGTGTCAGTTTTCCCGTTAGATGGGCGAAGGTCTTCTAACAGTGTTTACTGGACGGCCTTTCGATTTTTCCTTTAAGATTTCAATAAGATACAAATTATCTTGCTATTTGATTAAGAATGGCTTATAGTTATGCAACTTCTGGCTCCATAGGGTCTTTTGTTTTCGAAGATTGGAAAACCGCATAGAAAATTCAGATAAATTCTTAGCGGTTTTTTTTATAAGGTGCCAGAATCCCTCCTATTCCAATGAAATCCATCACAATGAATTTACGGAAAGAATTTGAAAAGGAGAACAGTTTGGAAGAGCAGGAGGCAGAGAACCCTTATCTGTTGGAATTCAACGAAGATGCTGTCCTTCTTCCCGACGAATTGGATATCGATATTCCAGGTGAGCTCCTGGAAATCGAAATGGAAGCTGAACATGCTCAAGGAGCAGAAGAGGAGGAAGTCGCCGGAACAGAATATGAGGGTCTTTCCAGTAAGATGGCCGATCCAGTCCGTATCTACCTCAAGGAGATGGGTTCTTTCCCATTATTGACCCGAGAGGGAGAAGTGGAGGTGGCCAAGCGGATCGAAGACGGACAACGGGCAATCCTCCGTGTTGTTCTTAGCTGCCCTATAGCAATTAAAGAAATCATCTCTATTGGGAAATCTCTCAGGGCCGGCAGGAATCGGATCGGCGAAGTGATCAATGATGCGGATGATGTGGGTATCAATTCTAAAGAAGAAAAGATTCTGAAACAAAAATCCCTTAAACTCATTGATCAAATCCGCAAAGGAACGCATCGGATCCAGCTTCTTCACAAGAAATGGAGGGTCTTAAAAAAGAAATCTTCTAAGAAGAAGATGGAGGAGGAAATTAATCAAGTACAGAGTGAAGTGCTAACGGCATTTAAACAACTCCAGTTAAGGGGAGACCGGATCGATCGAATCGTTCAGAAGCTGAAGCAGTTGAACATCCAGGCAGAAAAGGCCAGGCAGGAGTTGAAAAGGATAAAAGGACATCTGGAACATTCCGCTCCGGCAGACAAAAGGCGCGGGCTTGGGAAGGGAGGTCGGAAACGGAGAGAGTGGGAGGAGAAAAAAAGGATTGCACGAAATCTCAAACGCCGAATCAGCAGGGTGGAAGAGGAGTGTGGCCTCTCCTCAAATCAGCTTAAAGAAGCAGTCAGGGCGATCACGAAAGCAGAGGCCCGAGTCCTTGAGGCAAAAGCTGAATTGATAAAGGCCAATCTGAGGCTGGTCATCTCCATCGCCAAGAGATATACGAATCGGGGCTTACCGTTTCTGGATCTCATTCAAGAGGGAAATATCGGCTTGATGAGGGCGGTAGAAAAGTTTGAATATCAAAGGGGTTATAAATTTGGAACGTATGCAACATGGTGGGTTCGCCAAGCCATCACCAGAGCCATCGCCGATCAGGCCCGCACCATCCGTATTCCCGTCCATATGATCGAGGTCATCAACAAACTGAACCGGACCTCCCGAAATCTTGTTCAAGAGATGGGACGGGAACCCACCCTTGAGGAAATTGCTGAAAGAATGGGGATATCGTTCTCTCATCTCCAGAAGATTTTAAAGGCAAGTAAAAAGACCATTTCCCTCGAGACTCCGATTGGCGAGGAGGAGGAGAGCCGTCTGGAAGATTTTATCGAGGACAGAGATTCCCTTTCTCCACAGGACGCCACCATCAGTTCCAATCTGGTGAAACAGATTCAAAACGTCTTCTCCACTCTCGACAAGAGGGAAGAAAAGATTTTGAGAATGCGATTTGGGATTGGAGAAAAGCACGACCATACCCTTGAGGAAGTGGGGCAGGAATTCAAAGTGACTCGGGAACGGATTCGCCAGATTGAAGAAAAAGCCCTGAAGAAATTGAGGCACCCCAGCCGGGCAGAGAAACTGAAGAGTTTCACCGAATCCTAAAACGTAAAAAGTTCTATTCCCCCTGATACATTGAGCACAATGCCGGTGATATATCTGGCTTTGTCCGAAGCTAAAAAGAGAACCGCATTGGCAACATCTTCGGGCTCTCCTGGCCTTTTGAAAGCAGTCCTTCTGATCAATCTCTCCCTCAACTCTTCTGGAATTGCATTGAACGGCTCTGAATTGATAATTCCAGGACAGACGACATTGCAGGTGATCCCATACCTCGCCCCCTCCAGGGCCATGGTTTTCGTCAATCCGATGACGCCGGCTTTGGTCGTGGAATAACTGGCCTGACCAAATCCGCCGATAAGGCCAACCACCGAAGCCATATTGATGATCCTTCCCCATCTCTTCTCCTTCATAAAAGGCCAAACCGCACGAGAACAATTAAACGTACCTGTGAGATTGACCCGAAGGTCTCTTTCCCAGAGCCCGTCCCTCTGGTCCAAGAGCTGACCCCGATGGTCCAGTGTGGCAGCGCTGTTCACCAGAATATCAATGGAACCCATCTCTTTCTTGATTCGGGCAATCCCTTCTTCCACTTCTTCCGGGTTGGTCACATCCATCTTGATGACGGAAGACTTCCTTCCCATCGCCTCAATCGCTTTGGC
This sequence comes from uncultured Pseudomonadota bacterium, assembly GCA_937124575.1. Classification (GTDB taxonomy): domain Bacteria; phylum Desulfobacterota; class BSN033; order BSN033; family UBA1163; genus RBG-16-49-23. Next base: position 30,663 of record CAKZKY010000494.1, read on the forward strand.
CGTTCTCTCCGCCTCATCTAAGATAATATCCGCCAATGCGATATCCGCTCCTGCCTCTGCCAGAGCTAGTGCATCCGCTCTTCCAAGAGCGCCCGAACCTCCAGTCACCACGGCCACTTTTCCTTTAAGCATCATCTCATCTTCCTCCCTCTGATATTGATCTAAATTTACGACCTACAGCGTATAGAATCAAGAAATTATTATAAGCTTTCCAATGGTACCGCTCACACCCGATAGAATCGATAACCGTCCAGAGGGTTGTCTTAGAGACTCGGTTTGAGTTAAATAAAATTCATGAAGATTCTTCTCATCTCACCAGAGCGAGAGAGGAAGAAAGAGGAAGCCTTCCTTTTCAGGCTCGGGTTTTTGAATCTTCCCTATGTGGCGGCCGTGACTCCTCCAGACATAGAGGTCAAAATTGTTGATGAAGCCTTTGAGAAGATCAATTTTGAGGAGAAAGTGGATCTGGTGGGTCTTACAGCCCAGACCCCCTCAGCTCCTCGGGCCTACCAGATCGCTGAAGAATTCAGAAAGAAAGGGGTTCCCGTTGTCATCGGAGGAGTCCATGTCAGCACACTTCCCGACGAAGCGCTTCAACACGTTGATACAGTCGTGATCGGCGAAGCCGAAGAGATCTGGCCTCAACTGATCGAAGACTTCAGAAGGGGTGAGATGAAACGAATCTATCAGGCTGACGGGTTTGTCAACGCCTCTCAACTTCCCTTACCCCGAAGAGAATTACTCAATGAAAAATTTTACTTTCCACTGAAGTTACTCGAAACAACCCGAGGATGTCCTCATCACTGCGATTTCTGTGGGGTTTCAAAATTTTTCGGTTTTAAATACCGCAATCGGCCTATTGCTGAGATAGACAGAGAGCTTGCAACTCTCTTTTCAAAAGGCCCTGTGGTGAACCATTCGCTGAAGAAGATCCTCTCACTGGTGAGCAAAGATCTTCCCTACTTTCTCAAGAAGAGACTTCTCTATATCATTGACTCCAATATCGCAGGCGATAGGTGCTTTGCCCTCAACCTGCTGGCCCTTCTGGAGGAATATGACCTTCTCTGGTATGGCCATGCTCCGGTCTCCATCGCCTTTGATACACAACTTTTGTCAGGTTTTTCAAAAAGCGGATGCATCGCCATCAACATCGGCTTTGAATCCTTTTCGCTAAAAAATCTAAACATCATGGGTAAAGGATTCAACAAACCCTCTAAATATGCTGAAGCCGTCGAAAAGATTCATGACCATGGCATTGGCATCATGGGAACTTTCATGGTTGGCCTTGATGACGATGATCCTGGAGTCTTTCAACGGATCATTGACTTCTGTAATGATTCGAAGCTCGATTGGGCGCTCACCTTTATCATGGCGCCTTACCCAGGAACGGAATCTTATTTAAGGCTGGAACGGGAAGGAAGGATCTTCTCCAGGGATTGGGAGAAGTATGACTCGCTTAATGCCGTCTATCAACCTCTCCTGATGACAGTGGAGGACCTTGAAAAGGGGATGAGGAAGATTTGGAAGGAGGTCTTTTCGCTCCCTTCGATCTTTAAGAGAATACTGAAGAGACCCTGGATTCACCCCCTCTTCTATCTGACCATGAATTTACAATTTCACCATTTGACAAAAAAATGGTAATATGATGGTTATTGTTATTCATAAATTCTGGGTTAGGGTTACGGCTATAAAGCCCGTTTCAGTTACTGGTTACGGTTTTAAAAAGGTTTACGGTGACGATACTCGTATCGAAGCAGGAAGTTCGAAACTTGAAGCTCGAATACCCAGCTTCTATGTACAGGCCTCGATATGAGCTTCGACAACCCAAAACGCTCATTTCAATTTAATGATATGGGTCCCGCAAAATGCGGGATTGCCATCAGACGAAACCTATATTTTCGAATCAGGAATATAACAACATGCTGAACATCTACTTCATTCAACTCGCTTCGCTCTTATACCTGTTAGGGACGTTATCCTACCTGTTTTACATCGTCCTGCTTAAAGATTTTCTCTCCAGGCTGGCAGCAATGATGGTTACTTTCGGTTTCGCTTCACATACCCTTGGCATCCTGACTCGGCTTCTGGAGGCGGGCTATACGCCGGTGACCAACCTTCATGAATCGCTCTCCTTCTTTGCCTGGATGATTATTGGCATTCTTTTGATTGCCAATCTTAAGTATAAGATCAAGGTTCTCGGAGCATTTCTCTCTTCCATTGCCCTCATCCTCATGCTATTTGCACTCACCCTTCCCAAAGAGATTCTGCCGCTCCATCCGGTGCTTAGAAGCTTCTGGCATCCTTTTCATGTGACCTTTGCCTTCTTGGGAAATTCTATCTTCACACTGGCCTTCTGTTGCGGTGTGGTCTATCTCATTCAGGAACACCAGCTCAAATCAAAGAAGATGGGAGCGCTTGCCAAAAGACTCCCTTCTCTCAAAGTTCTGGACGACCTTAACTACCAGGCCTTGAAATTTGGATTTCCGCTGCTGAGCCTTGGCATCATCACAGGTGCTGTCTGGGCAGAATATGCCTGGGGACGATACTGGGGATGGGATCCCAAAGAGACCTGGTCTCTCATTACTTGGTTTCTCTATGCGGCCATGCTCCACCAACGCCTCACCGTGGGCTGGAGAGGCCGTAAGGCTGCCATCATGGCGATCGTTGGATTCTTGGCTGTGCTCTTCACATTTCTAGGCGTCAATCTTCTCCTCCCCGGTCTTCACACTTACTCCAACTGGGAACCTTAAGAGAGGAGTTTAAGCTTTTCCTTAACCTGATCCAATATATCAGATATGATCGAGCTCATCATCATTGGTTTAAATCACAAAACAGCACCCATTGAGATTCGGGAAAAATTGGCCTTTCATGAATCGGAGATGGAGAAGGCGCTCCTGCAGGCCCATTCCATTCACTCATTAAAAGAGAATATGATCCTCTCGACCTGCAATCGCGTGGAGCTCTATGCCATAGTCCGTGAGCCAGAAAAAGCCGTTCAGGACTTAAAACTTTTCCTTTCCCAGTATCACCATCTTCCCCTTCAAGAATTTGAGAAGAACCTCTATCTCCTCGTTGGGGAGGAGGCGGTGAGACATATCTTTCGGGTCTCCTCCAGTCTCGATTCGATGGTCGTGGGTGAACCCCAGATCCTTGGCCAGATCAAGTCGGCCTACCAGATGGCTACGGATTTAAAGACATCGGGAATCATCCTACATCGCCTTTTGCACAGGGCATTCCATGTGGCCAAAAGGGTAAGGACCGAGACAAAGATCAGCAATAGCTCCGTATCGGTCAGTTCAGTTGCCGTAGAATTGGCAGAAAAGATCTTCGGCACCCTTGAGAAGAGAACGGTCCTGCTGATTGGGGCTGGCGAAATGAGTGAACTGGCTGCTCGTCACCTCGTGTCGGCAGGGGTTGAAAAAATCCTGGTGACCAATCGGACCTACGAGCGAGCTCGCTCTTTCGCCCTCCAGTTCAACGGAGAGGCGATCCCATTTGAAGAAATGGGACAGGGATTGAAAAAAGCCGATATTGTGATCAGTGCAACCGATGCGTCACAATATCTAATCCTTCCGGATCAGGTCGTTAAGCTGATGAAGGAACGTAAACAGAGGCCTGTCTTCTTTATCGATATTGCGGATCCCCGAGATATTGCTCCGGAAGTTGGCGATCTTGCGAACGTCTACCTATACAATATTGATGATCTTCAGAAAGTGGCCAATGAAAACATGAAGGATCGCCAAAAAGAGGCCCAAAAGGCAGAGACGATCGTCAACGACGAAGTGGCAAAATTCGTCCAATGGTATCAATCCCTGGAGATCACTCCAACGGTTGTCGCCTTGCGAAAGAAGTTTGAAGAGATTCGGGCAAGGGAACTGGAAAAGACCTTTTCGCTCCATCCCAATCTCACTGAAAAAGAGCGACAATCCATTGAAGCCATGACCACTGCCATCATCAATAAAATCCTTCACGACCCGATCACCCGCCTCAAACAGAAGGATGAAGAAGTGATGTCCGATTTCTATATCCATACCCTTCAAACCCTCTTTCAACTACCGGATCAGACAGGGGAAGAGCTCAAGGAGGAAGATTGACATGCCAGAATTCAGACAGAACATGGTTTCAAAAGAATGGGTCATCATTGCCACCGAGAGGGCAAAAAGACCTGATCAGTTCCTCCAGAAAAAGGAGGAGAAGAAACCTCTGCCTCACTACAGTCAGGACTGCCCTTTCTGTCCGGGCAATGAATCCAAGACGCCTCCCTCCCTCTTTTCCATCGAGAAGAACGGAGCCTGGTCTTTGAGGGTTGTCCCAAACAAATTCGCTGCCTTACAGAGCCATCTGACGACTGAAAGAAGACATGAGGGCCGTTTCCTAAAAGCAGATGGATTTGGAATTGCCGAGGTGGTCATTGAGACGCCAATTCATAATCGGACGATCGCCACCATGGAACTGGAGGAGGTCAGAAATACGGTGACGGCATATAGAGAGCGATATATCTCTCTTTCAACAACCGGGAAGATCGATCTCATCACCATCTTTCGAAACTATGGGGAAAGGGCTGGCACCTCTCTCGAGCATCCCCATTCCCAGATCATCGCCACACCCATTGTCCCTCCCCATGTGAGAAATCCGCTCTATCAATCCCAGCTGGCCTTCGATACTTTTGGAGATTGCATCTATTGTGGCATGATGGAGGAGGAACGACGCCAACAGACGAGAGTGGTGGAGGAGACGAACTACTTTCTCGTCCTCTGCCCTTTTGCTTCTCGCTCTCCATTTGAAACGCGAATCTATCCGAAGATCCACCGCTCCTCATTCGCATCGATCTCGAATGAGGAGTTGATGGAACTTGCTTCTGTCCTTCAGAAAACGATCAAGAGGCTCTATATTGGACTGAACGACCCTGACTATAATTACGTCATCCGCTCAGCTCCCACAGAGGATAATGATGTTAAGTATCATCACTGGTACCTTGTCATCGTCCCCAAATTGACCACGCCCGCAGGCTTCGAAATTGGGACAGGGATCTATATCAATACGACCTTGCCGGAAGAGTGTGCAGAATTTCTGAGAGGAATTGCGACCTGATGACCCTGCCAGAACTGAGAATCGGAACCCGGGGAAGCCAGCTTGCCCTTTTTCAGGCAAACTGGGTCAAAGAGAAATTACAACAGGCCCATCCTCGTCTCAGGGTCACACTGGTCAAAATAAAAACAACCGGGGATAAGATTCAAGATGCTCCGCTTGCAAAGATTGGTGGAAAAGGCCTCTTCGTCAAGGAGATCGAGGAAGCCCTGCTTGCAAACAGAATAGACCTTGCCGTTCACAGCATCAAGGATGTCCCTACAGAACTTCCCGAAGGTCTCCATCTTTCCGTCATTACAAAGAGGGAAGACCCTCGCGATGCCTTCATCTCCAGAGAAGGACTCTCTTTAAAAGAGCTTCCAAAAGGAGCACGGATTGGGACGAGCAGCCTGAGGCGTCAGGCCCAACTCCTCCATTTCAGGGGCGATCTCCAATTGATCCCGCTCAGGGGAAATCTGGACACACGCCTCAAGAAGTTAAAGACCTTAAACCTCGATGGGATTGTCCTTGCTTATGCCGGCCTGAGAAGGCTTGGCCTGGAAGCGAATATTAAGGAGATCCTTTCTCCCGAAATCTCCCTTCCTGCCATTGGACAAGGAGCCCTTGGAATCGAAAAAAGAGTGGGCGATAAAGAGGTAGAAGAGAAGATCCGATTTCTGAATGACCTCGATTCGTCAATCGCTGTTTCAGCAGAAAGGGCTTTTCTTAAGAGACTGGAAGGCGGCTGCCAGGTCCCCATTGCCGCTTTTGCCCGAGTAGAGGACAACACCCTGAAAATGGATGGAATGGTTGGGACGATCGATGGGAAGAGGCTCGTCAGGCATCATCTGGGGGGTCCGATAGAAAAAGCGGAGTCGCTTGGAATTGAGCTGGCTGAGGTTCTGCTAAAAAGGGGAGCCAGGGAGATTCTTGAAGAGGTGTATCAGAGATCTTGAATAACTAAAGTAAATACCCAATAACCAAATTTCAATAATCAAATAGTAACCAAAAATTCTATTACCAATGTCCCTAAGAATAACTCCCCCTCTTAATCTAAGAGGGGGTGGGGGGCGTTATTGGTGATTGGATTATTGATAATTGGAATTTATTTGGTCCCACCTTGTTGGGATTGGAATTTGGTGATTAAGATTTAAGAGGTTATTA
>CAKZKY010000495.1 GCA_937124575.1 uncultured Pseudomonadota bacterium
CTCCTCAGTAGGGATAAGGCTTTCAAAACAGAGTTCTCCATTGATAGCAATCGAAGGAAGCGACCTTGCCTTGAATTTCCTGAACATTTCGATTCCCTCTCGATTCCTCAAGCTCCATTCATGGTAATCAATCTTGTCTTTGATTTCTTTAGGAAGATCTGTCACGGCTGCCACCATGTAAACACAGGCAGCTCATTGGGCGAAATCGGTTACAAAGACGTCAACGCGGACTTTTTCCATTTGGACTCCGTTAAGGAACGATACCGCTGATAATCGCATACCCGAATTTCTCTGATAGGAGCTGTTCTGCCAATCGGTCTAACTCGCTTTCATCCTTAGCTTCATATACCCCCAATCGTATGGCATCCTTGAAAGCATTCATTACTTCATTATAAAGGACAGGGAGCTCCTGTTTCCATGGGTCGTTGATATCGGCTGTCAGCTCATATCCCCTCACATCTTTCAATCCAGCTTTTAAAAAGATATCCATCGTCTCTTTGAGGGGCTGGGCGCCTGCCAGGCAGCAAGCATAGAGGAGAGGAGTATGCAGTTCCTTTGGAATCTCACCTTTACTAATGACATCAGAGACAGCCACCTTATGGCCGGATTTCACCACCTGCGCCATGTTTCGAATCACCTGGACCTTATCTCGAAAAAGGCAGAGGGAACATTCACTGATTGCCGCATCGAAAAAGCCTCTTTCAAAAGGCATCTTGTGGACATCCCCCTTTTTAAACGTGACAAGAGTTTGGAGACCAAGATTACAGGCCCTTTCCGTGGCATGGTTCACCATCTTCTCAGAAAGATCGAAACCCACCACCTCAGCCTTAAATTTCATAGCCAAATAGAGGGCTGTTTCTCCGGAACCTGAAGCCACGTCCAATATTCGAGAGCCCTCACAGAGACCGACCTCCTTGGCCAGCTTCTCTGTATAGTCAACACCACCGGGATGGAAGTTTTCCATCCCTTTAATGAGTTGGTCCTCATAATATTTAACCGTAAACTCCTGGAGCTCTTCTCCCTCGGAGGTCTCCATATTATTCTCCCTTGCTCTGTAATTCATCCATCCGCTTCGCCACTTCAGCAGCCACGGCACGAGCTAATTCAATATCGAATTGCTCTTTCGTCCCGATCATCTTCAGATCGAGTTGAACCAGGATATCCGAAAGAACCAATCCACCCGCCACCGAATGGCTATATTTCTCTGTTCCAATCTGAGCACAACGTTTTTCACAACCGTCCAGGCTCAAAGTGGGAAAAGATCGAGCAAAGTCCCTCTCTTGCGCATCTCCTGCAAGAAAAAGGGGGAGGCAGATCGTGGCAGTCTCCTCCGGTCTGAGCTCTTCCATGAGAATTCGAACGACCGCCCGTGTCAGAGTCCCTTCAGGGATTTCCTCTCCGCAGCAAGCAATGACTCCAATCCGTTTGGGGGGTGTCTTTTCATTCATCCTTATTCTCCAGTCTGTCCATCTCATGGCAGATTTCATCTGCCATGAGATGGACCAATCGCTTTCCACCTTCTTCGAGATGGAGGACGGTACCAAGATCGAAATCATTGGGGTTGAGATCTTTATACTTTTTAAAAAGATCCATGATCGTGAATGATATGGGGAATTTTTCAGCCCTTCTTTCAATGTTCTTGTAGGAGCATTTTTTTGCGCAACCATCCACAGAGATGCAGGGATTTTCTTTGAGAAGTTGAATCGCCTCTTCATCTCCTTTGGTCAGAAGGCCGAGGCAGAGAGTCCGGGCTTCATTGGGCCGACGACGTTCCACCA
>CAKZKY010000496.1 GCA_937124575.1 uncultured Pseudomonadota bacterium
GAATCGTGTTTAATCTCATCGTGGCTCCTTTCTTTAAAAGAGTTTTCCGTTCCGTGGATTATTCCACGGAGGGAGCCACATTTCAATTTTCAACTAAAAACAGTATAATCTCAAATATTTCTTTTGTAAGGCATTAAGTCACATCATTAGCAAGGCTAAAGCCTTGCGCTACACAACTTTATCACAAAGGTTTAATAGGCGGAATTGTAGATGGCGATGGCATCTTCGAGCGTGATTTTTCTTGGGTTATTAGCGAGGAGTCGTGTCACTTTCATGGCTGCTTCAGCCAATCCGAGAATTGCATTTTCCGGGATTCCAACGTCTCTGAGTCTCCTCGGGACTCGAATGTCGTCGGAGAGCCGTTCCACAAATTTTACTGCCAACTCTGCTCCGTCCATAACGGAAAGTGAATCCACCTTCTCCCCAAATGCCTTTGCCATCTGAACGAATTTTTCAGGGCATCCGAGGATATTGTACCGCATCACATAGGGAAGCATTAATGTATTCGTAAGCCCGTGGGCGAGATGGAATTCTCCTCCGAGGGGGTAGGCAAAGGCATGAACTGCCCCAACACCGGCGTTGGCAAAAGCGATCCCTGCCAGAAGGCTTCCCTCCATCATGTTTGAACGGGCAATCAGATGGTCCCCATTCGCATACGCCATCCTTATATTTTTTGAGATTAATTCCATTGCCCTGAAGGCAAAGAGGTCTGATAAGTCGGTGGCATTGATCGAATAGAATGACTCAATAGCATGGGTTAACGCATCCATTCCAGTGAAAGCAGTGACAGAAGGGGGAAGACCAATGGTCAGTTTTGGATCAACGATAGCCACCTCTGGGAAAAGATAAGAGCTAACGATCCCTTTTTTCAATTTTTCTTTAGTGTCAGATAAGATGGCGATGGGGGTGACTTCGCTTCCGGTTCCAGCTGTGGTAGGAGCCAGGATTACGGGTAATCCCTGATTGGGAACGAGATCAATTCCAAAAAAATCATCGATCTTTCTGGGATTGGTGAGAAGGATTGACGTGACCTTGGCAATGTCAAGAGAACTTCCTCCTCCGAAACCAATGATGAGATCGATCCCTTCCTTTTTGGCTTTCTCGGCACTTTTCTCGACCACCTCGATTCTCGGGTCAGGTTCCACGCCATCAAATATCACAAAAGGGAGACCAACTGAATGGAGGGACGTCTGAATGGTTTCAAGAAGGCCAGCCTGAATCACACCTGGATCTGTAATGATCAGAACTTTCTTGGCTTTGAAAAGTTGAGCCTCGGTACCTATTTTTTCAATTGCTCCGGGTCCGAATAGAATTCTTCTGGTCGTCCTGAAGAGAGTGACTTTTTCCATCATGAGAACAGAACTCCTGTAAGCATCCCAGTTTATCTTCCAACGAGTTTTAAGAGTTTCTCATTTTCGAGGATCTGGCGAGGATGTCCCTCAAAGATGATCTCCCCCCGTTCGACAATATAGGAACGTTCTACTGTTTGTGAAGCGAACCGGACATTCGATTCACCCAAAAGGATGGTGACTCCCAACCCTCTGATCTGGGTTAATGCCTCTGTAAAATGTTTTACGACAAGAGGGGCCAGTCCTTCAAACGCCTCATCTAAGAGTAAAAGCGATGGATTGAGGGCGAGAGCTCTTGCAATAGACACCATCTTTTTTTCCCCTCCACTAAGGTTAAGCCCTTTACGGGTTAATAACGTCTTAATTCGGGGGAAGATGGTGAAAATCTTTTCAAAATTGAATATCACGTCTTTCACTTTTCGATTTCTTATCCAGGTAGAGAGAAGGATGTTCTCTTCCACGGTGAGATCCGGAAAGACTCTGGCATCTCCGGGAGAATATCCTATCCCGAAGAGGATCCTTTTCCTGGAAGAGAAAGAAGTGATCTCATTTCCTCTGAAAAAAATCTTACCGGAACGGCAAGGATAAAGACCAACGATGCTCTTAAGAAGCGAACTCTTCCCGGCCCCGTTCCTTCCTAAAAGGCAAATAATTTCTCCTTCGTTCATCCAGAAAGAGACATTTCTTAATATCTGTGTTGAGCCAATAAAGACATCCAATTTTTCAACGTTTAATATCATATCAGTTAGCCCAGAATGCCAAACAGGTTGGCCTTAACCTCCCGATTTTCCATGACTTCCTCAGGTTTTCCTTCCGCCATAATTTTTCCTTCGTGCATAACAATAACCCTATCCGAATACCCCGACACAATATCCATATCGTGTTCAATAATCAAGGTCGAGATGCCCTCCTTTCGGATCGCAAAGACAATCGAATCCATGACCTTGAATTTGTCTTGAGTGGCTACTCCACTTGTGGGTTCATCAAGGAGGAGAAGGTTTGATTTTAATGCGAAGGCAATTGCTACATCCAGAACCTTTAGGTCCCCTTCAGAAAGTCCCTTAGGAACCAGCTCCTTTTTATCCAGGAGGTTGAAATTGTCCAAGATTCGGATTGCTTCTGAGGTCACATCGCCAAAATGATTCGCATGCCGTAGGGCACTCTGAGTGATTCCATATTTAGAAAAGAGGGCGGTTCTCACATTGTCCAGAACCGTGATATTTTCAAAGATCTGAATCAGCTGAAAGCTCCGGCCGATTCCTTCCTTAATCCTTGTGTAGGGAGAAGTGTAAGTGATATCGTTTCCATAAAAAAGAATGGTTCCGCCATCCGGTTTTAGAAAACCGCTGATAAGGTTGACTAAGGTTGTTTTCCCAGCCCCATTCGTTCCGATGATGGAAACGATTTCACCTTGCTGGATTTGTAGGTTGACATGATCCACTGCCACAAATCCACCAAAAGATTTTTTTAGATCCTTAATGATCAGCATGAAATTTCCTCAGAGTTTTCTTATCCTATGCCACAGTTGCGCGACCGCTCCTGTTATACCATTCGGCAAAAGCATGACGATAATAATCAGCGTTCCCCCGATGACAAACATCCAGTATTCGGTATGTCCCATGGCGTATAACTTCAGATAGGTGAAGAGGATGGCCCCTATGATGGGTCCTTCGAACATTCCGAATCCGCCCAACAAGGTCATATAAACAATTTCTCCCGAAAAAACCCAGTGAGACAGGTCTGCCGTGACATGACCATTGATAAAAGACCAGAGGGCGCCTCCAAGGCCGACATACATGCCCGAAATAGAAAAGGCATAAAGCCGATAACGTCGCACCCGGATGCCGATCATCTCCGCTCGGACTTCGTTATCCCGAATGGCTTGAAGAGATTTGCCAAAAGGGGAATTAACAATTCTTTTCATGACCAGGAAACTGATCGCAAAGACGGCCAAAAGAAAATAGTAATAGGTTCCTGAAAGAAACTGCGGCCTTCGAATGCCCGCAAAGGAGAAACCCAAAAGGCTAGGAATGGGCACTCTCAGACCATCGGACCCTCCTGTGATATGATAAAGTTTAAATAATAGAGCGAAGAGAAGCATCGAGAGCGAAAGAGCCAGAATAGAAAAAAAGACTTTTGTATGCCTCACACAGAGAAAACCGAAAAGAAGAGCGACCACCATCGAAAAAAAGATGGCAGCCGGGATCAGGATTTCCAGGGAGTAGGCTTTTGGATAATATTTCCAGATCATGGCGACGGTGTAGGCACCGACAGCGAAATAAGCACCGTGGCCAAAGGAGAGAAGCCCCGTATATCCCAGAAGCAGGTTGAAGCCCAATCCGACGATGGCAAAGGCCAGGCCATATTGGAATAACATCAGGTCGTGAAGAGAAAGGATCTTAGGGACAAATAATAAACCGATAAGTATAACTGCATAGAGAATCCACCTTGGGTTCTGTAAGATTTTTTTTAAATGCACTTTCTATCTCCCAAAAAGACCTGCTGGTTTTACAACTAAGATGATAGCTGCAATTAAGAATAAGAGAGGTAGTTCGATTTCTGGGAAGATGGCAATTCCAAAGGATCTCGTAAAGCCTACAATAAGAGCCCCCACCAATGCTCCTTTAAGGCTTCCTAGGCCTCCTATGACCACTACGATGAAGGCAAGGATGAGAGGCTCATGACCAAACCCTAATAGGGCAGGGCTTGTCGGAACGACCAGAGCGCCAGCCAATCCCGCTAGGCTTGCTCCGAGGATAAAAGCAAAGGTGCTGAGTTTGCCTATATCGAGCCCAAGACCTGTTGACATTTCTCTATCCATGGAGATAGCCCTTAACATAATACCCACTTTTGTTTTTGACATGAATAACCAAACCAGGATTCCCACGATCAGGGTAACAAACATTACAAATAGGAAATAATTGGGATAGACGTGACTTCCAAGATTGATTTTCCCTAAGTGATCAAAGGGGGCAGACGCATAATAGGCCTTTCCACCCCATACCATTTTCATCACATCATCCAGCAGAAGGAGCACTCCAAAAGTAAGCAGTAACTGATATTCGAGGGCTCGTTTGTACATGGCCCTAATCAAGGTTTTTTCCAAGACGAATCCGACCATACCGGCGAGTAAAAATCCGCTCAGCAGTGAGATGAGAATCAATAGAGTCGGGACTTCTGCTCCTATCGCGATCACTGTCCATGCGGCCATGAAGGCCCCAATGGCATAGAGGGAACCATGAGCAAGATTAAGCACTCCCATCACTCCAAGGATGATGTTCAGTCCAAGGGAGATGAGAAATAAAAGGGCGGCAAAATAAAGACTGTTAAGGGTATAGATTAGCAACATAATTCGTTACATTCAAGTGGAAGGGGCAGGGGAGGTTTTAACCTCCCCATACCCAAGTTTTTATCTTGTTCTTTTTCTTTATACCTTGCTATTTCCAGCTATTGATCCAGTCCACGGTCTTCATCCGAATTGGAGGATTGACCTGATCTGCAGGGAAAACTTCCATCTTATCTAGAACCGGGAAAGGATATTTGGGCGTCATCTTCGTTAATCCAACTAATACCTCCTCTATAGCGTTATGGTCCTCCCTGATGGTGAGCAGACCCGAAGGCGTGGGAAACGTCAGACCAGCCATAGCTTTTGCAACCTCTTCAACCGTGGGCCACCCTCCGACTGCCTTTCCAGCTTTCTCAACGGCATGTTTATAGGAATAGATAGCCTGATAAGCATGGTATCCTGGATAGGGAGGATATTTTCCATATCTCTTGTGATATTCACCAACAAACCATTTTTGCAGGTCGGCAGAAGCTTTGTCTTTGGGCGTGTACAAGAAGTAATGCGTTCCAGCACAGCAGATGATCTGCCCTTCAGGGAAGTCTTTTCCTAATTCCTGAGGGTATGGTTCTCCTCTAGACCAGGCAGTTTTGATCTTTTTAAAAAAACCCATGCCTATTGCTTGCTTTGTGAAGGTGACCGCGTCCCCACCCCAAAGTGAAGTGTGGACGATATCGGGTTGGTCTCCCATCAGGGCGCTAATATGTGCGGTAAAATCTGTTGTAAAGAGAGGGGGCCAGAGCGCTTTTGTCACTTTGACATCGGGCATCAATTTCTTCATTGCGGTTTCAAAGATGAGCCAGCTATCCCTTCCCCAGGCGTAATCCTGATTGATGCCAGCGATGCTTTTGATTTTTGGGAAATATTTTTTGATATAGAGGGCCAGGCCGATGTTATCGATACCAAGATGGGCTTTGCTTCTAAAACCCAGTTTAAATTTTGGGACATCGAAAGGAGATTTCCCTCCTTCCATCAGTTCATGCGTTCCGCAGTCATAAGCAACGATCAACCCGCCCAGTTCGTCGGCGAGTGGAAGCACAGCCAAACAATCGGCGGATGAAATATAACCCAAGACAACATCCATCTTGTCTTCGAGGATCAGCTTTCGGGCAAGTTTGACCTGTGCATCAACTCCGCCCGCTTCATCTTTGCTGTGGAGTTCGATTTTTCGGCCAAGAATTCCACCATCAGCATTGATCTTATCGGCGCACATCTTGAAAACATTATCACCGGGAATGCCAAATGGGGCCGCTGCAGCACCGGTGAGAAAACTAACCGCTGCCACTTTAACGGGTGTGGTAGGAATGGCACGTTTGGATTGGCTAAAAGATTTCATTGGCACACCGAGGGCGCCTGCCGACAGGGCAGTTGCTCCGATATATTTTAGTAACTTTCGCCTTGAGATTTCTTTCGACATCATCCTTTCCTCCTTTCTATTGAGTCATTCTATATTGTAGAAAAGTTAGTGATCTGTTTATTTCACCTCCTTTTCATTTGGGATATTTAAGTTTCACGACTTACAAAAATTCTTATCATACCATTAAAGTCATGTCAATAGGTTTTTTTTGGGGTCTGTCCCACTTTACTCGCTGGATGATTAAGGGAGTTTCAAATTGGATCGATAGAAGAGAGGTCTTGCCTCCAAGTATGAGTTCCCAGTGATCCTAAGCCAACTCCAATTCTCTGGTGCTCTCTCAATTGACGAATATATGCCCAGAGGAGGAAGCCGATATGAACAAATCGCTGGAGATGCCTTCCAACGCCGAATCCTCTATGTCGAACCCGTCACTTGGCTTTATGGACGTGGGGTAAGTGAAAAGTTTCTCCGAAAGCTTGATGGGTGGGGCATCCATCCATACTGCGTAATCTTTGACCTCTGGACCACCTTCTCTAAAGTCGTCTGTAAAGTCTGGCCTGAGGCTTCCCTTCAATATGATCACTTTCACGTCATGCAACGGCTCTGGCACTATTTCAAAAATGCCCTCATCCAATTCCGAAAGTCTCTCAAAAGGGGACGTTGGCCCTTCCGTCGTGAAGAACTCTGGGAGATGAAATGGGGACTGCTCAAACCTATGGATCCATGGACTCAAAAAGAACACCTCCTCATCCCCGAAATGATTGAAATCTATAAGGGAACTCCGGTCGAAAAAGTCCTCCTCTTTAAAGAAGAACTCTGGAATATCTTCGAGCTCTCTAAAACCAAAAAAGAAGCTGTGGCTAAAAGAAATGTCTTGGCGCAAGAGCATTGGTGGCGGGATTCCTGGCATCTCGAAAAATATATGGATTTTCTAATGAGCCCTAAGTTTGATCTCATGCTCACCTACCTTGAAAATCCACGAGTCCCCCGATCTGGACACTCTGAAACCCTTATCAACGTCTGGCGACAAATTGAAACCGTGCGAAGAGGATTTAAAACTCATCAAGGCCGCCTCGATCACCTAAAACTCTATCAAATCACTCACTACCTCCAACTATCTTTTTGAAGATTTTGATTAGCGAGTAAAGTGGGACAGACCCGTTTTTTTAATATATAATTTTTCTATCTCGATTTGAAAGTCGGTTTATGATAACCTTGCCTCACACTTAACCTGAAAGGTGAGAAAGGGGTGGAAGAGAAAGTGACGAGGAAGGGTTTCAGGAGGGGGGAAGAATAAATTATACTGGATTGGCGAACAGTCGTTTGGTGCAAAAGAAGGGAATCGTTTGTTTATTGGCGAGAGAAGGTAAAACTACGAAAATTACTTCTTCTCCACAGTTTCAGAAGATGTTAAATTTGACGAGAAAACAGATTTATGAAGGGGGTGAGGGGAAATTTCAAATATCTTTGTTTAGTATTTAGCACGAAGAATTTTGGAGAGAGATAGAAGGAAAATAAAGAGCCCCCCTTGAGGTTGGACTCTAAAAGCAAAACCGAGATTCCGAACCAGATTCGGGATGACAAAAGACGAGAGCCGAATCCAATTACTCAATTCCAACGATCTTTTTGGCCCAGCGTTTTTTCTGTTCAAGATTACCTAAACGGCTGTACATGACCTTCTGGGTTTGTGGCGATCCGGCGCCGTGCATGGATTCGACCAGGGCCGTTCCGCCGCTCATGTTTTCGATAAGCCTGATAATCTTCATCCTCGCCTCTACTGATACTCCTTCAGCACCTGCGAGATACTTCTTTACATACCGGCCCACTTCACTGCTTTCCAGATCGCCCTGAAAGGGCATGGTGGCGACAATTCCACCGGCAATATCGTGAGCCAGACGGGAGATCTCATAGATGTGACGTGTGACATTATGTTTTGTGGTATTGGCAAGAAGCGGGTCAGGATAGTAAGCTCCGGAAGAGGTCTTGTATCCCATTGCCGAGCAAGCGATGGATCCCGAGTAGATCGTCTCGGCAAGGTGAATCATCTCTGCCAGTTTCTCTTTAATGTGGGATGCATTGGCTGTTCCTTGATACTCTGCAGCCAATGCCGTAGCTCCCACCAATATGTCGGAAACCCCTCCCTTACATCCCCCGTAATTCTGGCGATGTAACGTGGCAAACCGTTCGACCAGGATTCCGGCCATGTCATGTTCTCCACAGAGGAAGACCCTCTCCCAGGGAATAAAGACATTATCAAAGATGATGAGCGCTTCTCCACCTACGGCCCCGAATGGATTTCCGGCATCGATCCCCTGTTCAAACTTCCTCTCCTCATTGGTCTGCCGGCCGAAGATGAGAATGACCCCAGGGGTATTGAGAGGAAAGGCACAGGCAAGGGCATAGTCCCGGTCCTCCTCCCTCATTGCCTGTGTGGGCATGATCAGGATTTCATGGGAATTGATGCCTCCGGTCATGTGGGCCTTGGCTCCACGAATCACGATTCCATCGGGACGACGCTCCACAACGTGAGTGAAGAGGTCTGGGTCTGATTGCTTGCCCGGAGGAAGGGACCGGTCTCCTTTGGGGTCGGTCATCCCGCCCACCAGCATCACATTGCTCTCCTGGACATGAATCAGGTACTTCTTAAATCGTTCGAAGTAGTCGGTCTTATATTTTTGATCGACATCATAAGCCGTCATGTAGGTGGCATTTAAAGCATCGAATCCAACACATCGCTGAAAGCAGGAGCCAGTCTCATGGGCAATGAGACGAAGCATCTGGACCTTCTTGATCAGGTCATCCACGCTCTGATGGATGTGAGTGAACCGGTTGATCTTGTGGCCGGTGAGATGAGAGGTGGCGGTCATCAAATCCTCATGCTCGGGACGAAGGGCGAGTTCATAAGTGAGGGCGGCGGATTCGATGTGGGGCCGGAGGGCAGGGTGCTCGGTGACATCCTCCACCCGTTTGCCGTTGTAATAGACCACATGATGAAGGTCTTTGAGACTCTGGATGTAATCCTCTTTAGTGACAATCCGTTTCATGGGTTTGCTCCTCCTGAAGCGCATAGCGCATAGAACATCCATCCTTCGTCCCGCTTTGCGGAACCACGGAGGACAGGTAGCGCATAGCGTTAAATAAACAAAAAAGAAAGAACAGAGGTCCCGAATCAAGTTCGGGATGACAAAAACCTCTATTTCGTTGTCATGCTGAACCCTGAAAGTGTAAAGCCTTTTAATGGGTGTTTCGGCATCTCTTCAGGTATTTCTCAGTACCCTTCTTAAAAATTTTCCGGTGGCGGTCTTGGGGACCTCGTTCACAAATTCAACCTGCCTTGGATATTTGTAGGCCGCCATCCGCTCCTTACAATGGGTGATGATCTCTTCTTCAGTGACTTTGCCTTCGAACCCTTGCTTCAGGGCCACAAAAGCCTTGACCGTCTCTCCCCGATAGGGATCCGGCACACCGATCACGGCGACTTCCCGGACTGAGGGGTGGAGGTAGATCACATCTTCCACCTCTCTTGGCCAGACTTTGAATCCGGAGGCAATGATCATATCTTTCTTCCTGTCAAGGAGATAGATCCATCCTTTACTGTCCATTGTGCCCACATCTCCAGTAAAAAGCCAGCCTTGACGAATGGCGTGAGCAGTTTCTTCGGGTTTATTCCAGTATCCCGGGACAATGCCCGGTCCCCGAATGACCAGTTCACCAACCTCTCCCGGAGGAAGCTCCTTTTCGGGATTGCTCAGGTCCATAATTTTTGCATCATGGCTCGGAATGGGAACTCCGATGGCAATGGCTCCAGTGGAGGGATCCACAGGTGCTCTCAATCCGAGGGGAACCAGCGTAGCCGGTGATGTGCTTTCGGTGAGGCCGTAAACATTGTGGATATAAGTTCCCGTCAGTTTTTCAAATCGCTCCACCACAGCAGGGATGACAGGTGCTCCCCCGCTGTAAACTTTCCGTAAAGAGGAGAGATCATATTCTCCGATGTCCGGATCATTCATCAGGGCGATAAAGACGGTGATGGCTCCGATCGTACAGGTGGCTTTCCACCTCTCGATCATCTGGAAGGTCGTTTTGGGATCAAAACGATAATATAGGATGAGTGGCGTGCCGGAGGCGATACAGGTTCCGATATGACCGACCATTCCTGTCACATGGAAGAAGGGAGCTACACCCAGCATGGTATCCGAAGGGGTCAACTTCCAGCAATGGCGGTAGACTTCGGAATTAAATGCGACATTCCCATGGGTGTTCATGGCCCCTTTGGGAGAGCCTGTTGTCCCGGAGGTGTAAGTGAGATAAGCCACATCCTCAGGTGAAAGCTTAACCTCTGGAGGATTTTTCCCTCGATAACGCTCAATCAGGCCGATGAAGTCCATGGTATTTGAATCCCTCTTTTTTTCTACTCCTTTGAGAAGGGAAGGGCGGGGACTCTCAGGATCGATAAAGTCAAGCTCCGATGTCGTGATCACATGCTCAACACCTGTCTCCTGAACCACTTTTCGGGCTATCTCTCCGTAAAGCGATTCCATACAGATAAGGACCCGTACCGAGGCATCGCAAAAGTAGTAGGTCAGTTCTTTCTCCCTGTACATGGGATTGAGTGGGACGATGATTCCACCGCACTTCCAGATGGCCAACTGACCGATGATAAATTGCGGGATATTTTGAAGAAAGAGAGACAGGCGATCCCCTTTTTTTATGCCGAGGTCGATCAGGGCAGAGGCCAAGGCATCGCTCATCTCATCGAGTTCCTTGTAAGAGATGATTTTATCAAAGTAATAGAGGGCAGGGCTTTGAGCTTGACGCTGAACCGTCTTTCGGAGATGGTCCAGAGCATTGGTCGCCTCCGGAATTAAATCTGGCGAATAATCCTTGGGATATAAAGAAAGCCATCGCCTGGATTGATTCTTTAAATCCATCATTCCTCTCCTTTAATGTCAGCTAATAATTTTAACCAGTCCATCAAGGATTCGAAATCATTTTCTCCCGTGACCGAAAAATGATTGATCGTTCGACCTAGATCCTGGGCTGAACAGGCCCTTGGGCACCCGCTCATGAGAATCATCCCATCAATATCCTGTTGGTCATGGTGAACAAAAACGAACTGATGATTGAACTGAGACTGAGCCCTTTGAACGATTTCCACTCTCTCATAGGTAGGATTGCATCCTCCGCAGTATTTAATTCCGATTTTTTTCACTTCGAATAAGGTGTCATGCCGAACTTGTTTCGGCATCTCCAAGAATGGGACTACCTCCTTCATTAGAGGTTAAAATCTGAGACCCAGAAACGAGTTCAGGGTGACAGAAATCCATGTGGCCTTACCAGACCGTCCAGCCTCCATCCACGTAGATGGTTTGACCTGTAATGAAGTCCGATGCCTTGGCAGCGAGGAAGATGACCGTTCCCTCCAACTCCGGGAGATACCCCCATCTGCCCATCGGCGTTCGTTCGTTGATGAAGTTGAATCTCACTGGATCATTCCGGATCTGTTTGACCATATCGGTCTCAAAATAGGTCGGGCCAATAGCATTTACACGCACCCCCTGCTTGGCCCATTCAAGGGCCATCACTTTGGTCATCTGCTCAACGCCGCCCTTGGAGGAGGCATAGGCCAATTGATTGGCAAGACCGACCTTCCCAAAGATCGAACTCATATTGATCACCTTGCCGTACCCCCGCTCAATCATCTGGGGGACGACGGCTTGAGCCACCAGGAAATATCCTTTCAGGTTGGTGTTGATGATCAAATCCCATTTCTCCTCAGGATACTCAAGAACCGGAACACGATAATTGGTGCCGGCGTTGTTCACGAGGATATCAATGCGACCAAAGTACTTCAATATCTCTTCAACTCCTTTTTTCACTTTATCCTTGGAGAGGACATCCAGTTCAAACCCTGTAGAATTCCGACCCATTGCCTGTATCTCAGATGAGACCCGTTTAAGATCGGCGGGGTTTCTACCGCAAACAGCAATGTCTGCTCCAGCCTTTGCTAAAGCCTTAGCCACTGTTTCACCCAGCCCGCGGGTGCTTCCGGTGATCATGGCAACCTTGCCCGTTAAATCGAAAAGATCCACGATTGCCTCCCAAATTATAAGTAAGGAATTCGGAGTTGGGAGTTCGGAGAAAAGTAAAATTTTCAAATGCTCCGAACTACGAACTCATGACTCTGAACTATTTTTTAGGACGCCAGCGAAGCGGTGGTGCATAAACCGCTCTCTTTCCCAGCCCCTCTTCAATTAGAATCAGTTGATTATATTTCGCTACCCGATCGGTTCTGGAGGTGGCGCCTGTTTTGATCTGACCCGCACGAGTGGCTACTGCAAGATCGGCAATGGTTGTGTCCTCTGTCTCTCCTGAACGATGTGAAATGATGGTTCGATAGCCGGCTTTCTGTGCCATTTTAATCACATCGAGGGTTTCGGTCAGGGTTCCAATCTGGTTGAGCTTGATCAGGATGGCATTGGCAATTCCTTCTTGAATCCCTTTGGAGAGGCGCGCCGGATGAGTCACAAAGATATCATCTCCTACCAGCTGAACCTTTTTTCCGAGACGGAGCGTCATTTTTTTCCATCCCTGCCAATCGTCCTCAGCAAGACCATCCTCAATGGAGAGGATTGGAAATTTTTTGATTAGGCCTTCATAATAGGCGATCATTTCATCCTGAATCCTGCGTGAAAACTATGGATTAGACTTTCAATTTCTCAATTTTCTTTATGGCGTATTCGAAAGCGTCCCTATACAAGAAATTAGCCGGCAACTTTAAGGTTGGCCTGTTTTTTGGATTTATAAGTTCGCCGGGAATAAGCAGCAATCGAGATCTTAAAGTTCTGAGAGTCATGTTTTGAAACTCCACTGGTAGACATAACCGCTTGAACCAGTTGATGAGATTGTAAGAGAATAGAAGGGTATGGAAATAAGCCTCGTTGGCTGCAAAATATTTCGTGGGAATTTTTCCTAAAGGATAATCCCCTTTGAGTTCTTTGAT
>CAKZKY010000497.1 GCA_937124575.1 uncultured Pseudomonadota bacterium
TCAACAGCCTTCTCAAAAGAGATGAGGCGGTTGAAATTGGGTGAAGGGGCGACAGGAAGGGTTGCCCTTTCTGGAGAACCTCTCTTTATTGAGGACTATCCCAATTATTCTGAGGTCATCCCTTTTGCCATTGAGGCGGGTTTAAAATCTCTTGCCGTCATTCCCATCAAAACGAGGGAAAAGACCTACGGAACACTCAATATTGCTCGAAGAGAGTTTGATCGCTTCAGCCCATCCACAAGAAACCTCTTAAATTCCATAGGACAGATCATCAGCACCGCCCTGGAGAGGACTTTCCTTTATACGGAAAATGTGAACGTCTGCAGGAAGAAGAAACCCTCTACGGCATCAGCCGGGAAATCGCATCCCAACTTGAACTGAAAGGGATTCTCAAAAAAATTATGGAGAGTGCCATTGCACTCCTGGGAGCCGATGCCGGGTCGATCGGTCTCTGGGATAATAAGAAACAGGCCTATCTCTATGTGATGGCCCAGGGGGTGACGGAAACCCTAATCGGAAAAGAGATCTCTCCGGCCTCTGGAGGAGTCGGAGGAGAGGTATTGAAAAAGAGAGCTCCCGTAATCTTTCAGCATTATGAACAGCATCCAAACCGATTGAGGGAATTGGACCCTTATCATCTTAAGGAGGTCATTGGGGTTCCATTGATGCTTCGGGAGATGATTATCGGAACGATGATCGTCTGCACCACCGATCCCAAAAAACATTTTAAGCCAAAAGAGATTGACCTTCTTTCCAATTTTGCCCATCAGGCGGCCATCGCTATTGGAAATGCGCAACTCTATGAGGGCTCATTGGCCAAGATCAGGCAATTGACGATCCTTCATGAGATCGGGAAGAAGCTGTCATCCACCCTTGATCTGGACAAATTGCTCGAAAAGGCTTTGGAGCTCTTAGTCTCCCAATGGCATTATCCTTTATGTGGTGTCTTGTTGATCGATCAGGAGAAGAAGGAACTCTATATTCGCCAAATTATAGGACAAGACATCAAAGAAGTGGAGCCCATGAGGTTTCGGGTTGGGATCGATGGCATTGTTGGGTGGGTCGCCCATACCGGTGAACCCCTTTATGTACCCGATGTATCAAAAGAGCCCCGATATATCTTTGGAATTCCAGAGGTTAGGTCAGAAGCCGCCTTTCCACTCAAGGTGAGGGATCAGGTCATCGGTGTCCTGGACATCGGGAGTAGAGAGATCCATGGCTTTGACGAAGAGGATTTAAAGGCTTTCTCTTCCTTTGCCAGCCAGGTAAGCATTTTCATCGAGAATGCCTATCTCTTTTCCGATCTCAAGCATACCCTCAGTGAATTGAAGCAGGCTCAAGATCAGATCGTTCAGACGGAGAAATTGAGAGCTTTAGGAGAGATGGCCAGTGGAGTGGCCCATGATTTCAACAATGTCTTAGCGGCCATTCTCGGAAACGTTCAACTCATGCTCCATTCCTTTGAGCATTACGAGCCCAATGAGATACGGGAACGTTTAAAGACGATTGAAAGGGCATGCAAGGATGGGGCCGAGACCGTCCGTCGCATTCAGGATTTTACAGGGAAGAGGAGAGACAGGGAGTTCATCCCTATTTTCCTTAATGATCTCATCCATCAGGTGGCAGCGATTACAGAACCGAAGTGGAAGGACCAGGCTCAAAAAAAGGGAGTCCAGATCGAATTGGTCAAAAGACTCCAAGAGATTCCTCCTGTGCTTGGAAATCCATCAGAGTTAAGAGAGGTTTTAACCAATATCATTTTCAATGCCGTCGATGCCATGCCGAACGGAGGCCGGATCACCCTTTCAACTCACCCTCTCTCAGAAGAATTTGTAGAGATGAAGGTCGTTGATACGGGCATCGGAATGTCTGAAGAGGTGAAGAAGAGAATCTTCGATCCGTTTTTCACAACGAAAGGGGTGGCCAGCTCCGGACTGGGGATGAGCGTTTCTTATGGGATCATCAAACGCCATGGAGGGGAGATTCTGGTTGAGAGTGAACCCGGGAAAGGAACGACCTTCATCCTTCGTCTACCCATTGAGTATGAGCAAGAGCTCAAGGAGGTAGAGCAGAAGGTTGAGAAATCTTTAGGAACGGTTCGTCCAGCTAAAATTTTGGTGATTGATGACGAAGAAGCTGTCCGAGATATCCTCTCTCGGATACTGGTCACCAAAGGTCATCAGGTCGAGTTGGCTTCAGACGGGGATGAAGGAATAGAGCGGTTTAAGAGTGGGTCCTTTGATCTGGTCTTCACCGATCTCGGTATGCCTAAGATTTCGGGTTGGGAGGTGGGAAAGGCGTTGAAAAAGATAAATCCCAAAATTCCTGTCGTCATGATCACCGGCTGGGGCATGGAACTGGATCGAGAGAAGATGGGCCATGAGGGAATTGACTTTATCATCTCCAAACCCTTTAATTTCGATCAAATCACTCAATTGGTCTCCGAAGCTTTGGAGGTCAAGGAAAAGATGTAAATCATCCCCATCGCCAGAGGGCGATGATGAAGGTGATGAGGAAGACAAAGATGAGGTTCATATAGGCCATAAAATAGAAGACTCTTTCAGGCTTGGACTTTTCCATTTTTCCCTCCACCGGTAAAAGCTCTCCGACTAAAGGCATTTGGAAGATCTTATTCTCTCCATGAGGGGCTAATCGGAGGGCTTCGGTTAAGTCATTTCCTGCCAGATGTTTTCTCCCATGATTCCCCTCAACCCAGAGCCTACTTGAACTGACATCATAGATTTTCCCTCTATAGGCGATATAAGCTGGCCTTTTTTCGTTGCCATCGAAGCGAGACAATTCTTCCAGGGTATATTTCCCCTTTTTTTCAAAAGAGGGCTGGGACACCCTCTTTCTCAACTTGGGCCCGATGATGAAGGTGACAAAGGCTGCAGAGCTCGCCATGATTAAGAAAAGAGCTAATTTGATGCTTAATAGGATCCCAAATCTTGTCGTATAGAAGGTTTCCCATGTTGGGATTCTTGCAATGGTGAGGGGGATACCGGTGCCGGTCAGAAGAATGATCCCAAGCCAACCGAGAATCAATTCTCCCTTTGGAAGTCCCTTTGCTGCATAGGCTGGCTTTAAGAGGATGTGGACATAGAGAATGGTTCCAAACCAGGCAATGGCAGTGAGGAGGTGCAAATAACCGATGATCAAACGGATGACCTTTTGGTAAGATTTAAGAGGACGATAAAGGCCTCTCGCTTTAAGATCATCCCTGAAATCCTCTCCGGCCTTTGTCAATCGACCCCCGGTCGGATCGACATGGCACTGTTGACAGTCAAAATGGGTCTGCTCGGCGTACTCAGGCGTACCGTATGGAGATTGTGCTGGGCAAAGGAGCCAACCAATCGCCAAGCAGAAAAGCAGGATCTTCATAGATTAATTATTTTAGAAAAATTTAGGATTCGATACAAGAAAAAGAGAGGGAGGAATCCCCAGTTAGAGAGTTCCTCCATGACATTATTTTTTAGCTTTCGTGCGCAAATCCGCTGCCTTTTCTTTGATTTCTGTCAGGCTCTGCTGCATCTTGCTCCATCCATACCAGAGGGCATAGTCCGGGTTGGCGTGGAAGGTTCCCTGGAATGTCCTCATCCTGTGTTCGAGGAACATCACAAAGAGTTTCTGTTCGATTACTGTCGGAGCATCGTGAAAGGTGAGGAGATCCGGAAAGGGATAAGTATAATTCTTCGGTTTGGGTAAAATCCCATCCTTATAGAGATACGCAACGATACGGATGGCTTCGGCCATGAGACGATCGGCATCTTTGATGATCTGGTCACCCTTCTCAAGTTCGGCTTTTGCGAAATTAACAGAGTGGCATTTGTTACAGGCTTTAAGCATTTTGTCCCGTTCCTTCTGCCAGGCCTCCTGAGTCAATCGGGCCACATCCGCGGCTTTCACCACATCGAGTCTTCCGGTGGGTTTTCCATCAGGGTCAAGCACTCCAAGCCCCTGAAGGATGGTGGCGCGATCAGCCGCCCACTGCTTATCTTCTGGCATCGGAAGCCGCACAGCGAGAAATCCCCATGCGGTACGGACTTCATGATTTCCTTCCTGCATGTGACAGGTCTGGCAGGTCGGTGCGGAGGCGGTTTCAGGAAGCATCTTATTCTGCTTCAATAGATACCTGACACCATGTTTGGAGCCGGAATACATCTCCCATTGGGGGTGGTCAAATCCCATGTGGCAGGTCTGACAGGCCTGAGGCTGTCTGGCTTCCTGGACGGAGAAGGTATGCCGGGTATGACAGGCATCGCACGAAGCCACTCCAAAACCCGCCCCACTCTTTTTCAGTTCCTTAATCTCTGCCTCACTCTTGATTCCGATCTTGTGGCATCCACCACAGCCCTTCATGCCCTCCATGAGGGACATGGGTTGCCAGTGTGCGGTAGGCATGGCCTTCATAGCGGCCCAGGCCGCCGCATGTTTTCCTGCCTTAAATTCCTTCACCCGCTTGTCATGGCAGGTGGCGCAGGTATCGGGCGTGGGGATTTTGGCCTTTGCCACATTCTGACGGGATTTGTGATCGGAGCCATGACATTCTGCACAGCCGATCTTGTTCTTGCTGTGTTTGCTCAATTGCCAGTCCGAGACGATGCCCGGGGTCACCTTCTGATGACACGTGACACAGACCTGGGCTGATGTTAACGTGGCAAAGAACAGACCCAACAAAATTACAAGGATTGCAGGAAATTTTCTTTGAACCATATTTCACTCCTTTATTAAATAAGGTTCTTCCGGGTATT
>CAKZKY010000498.1 GCA_937124575.1 uncultured Pseudomonadota bacterium
TTATAAATAAGCAGGGCAACTATTATTCTCTCACGAACTGAACCAACCTCCATCCCGGTTTTGCCTGCTCTTGAACTTTCCAATTCTGCAAGCTGGAACAAGTAAGGCAAACGCCTTTTTATTTTATCGACAAGATTTACATCTTCAAATATCTCTATCAAGCTGCCGGACATTATTTATTACCCTCAAGAATTCATTTACACATTGGCTTAAAACAATTAATGATCTGCAGGGTGTAATTTGTAAAAATCCTACCTATTCGGTTGATTTTTGTCAATGGTTACATCACGGAGAACAGCTTCGTTAGTTTGATGAGGGTGGGGAAGTGACGGAGCATGCCTTTGATGAGGAGTTGTCGGGCAATGAGTTTCTTGAGGACCTTTAAACCATTTACGTCAAAAAAGTATGGAAGACCGAATTTGATCTTCAGAAGGCATAAATCAAGCACGGTTGCTGAATCGGCGATGATATGTAGGTTGGGCTGAATCATTGGGTTTCCTGAAGAGATGATCATCTCACCCTGTTTAAATCCCAATTCCACAGCACTCTGGATGTCAGGAGACTCTATCATTACTCTTATTTTTAAAGATTTAAGAAGTTTTATTCTCTCCGGATGTTGATTCAGGTTCTGCTGGATGAGTTCGGAGAGCATCACGGCAAGGCCGTTATCGCTGGCTTCTTGGAGTAGGGTTATTGGCGGATTCATAATAGAATGGGTGCCACTGACGAATTTATGGTTGCAACTGAAATTAACTCCCCTTCCCTCTTAACCTAAGGGGGGTGACTTCCCCTCCTCTTAAAATAAGGGAAGGATGGATGGGAGACGGATTCAAAATGCCTTTTGATATACTTTTAAGACCTCTTCGGAATCGAAGATCGGTTTGGGATTATAAACGATTGCTCCATCCATCAAGGCGTCATTGGCGCATTGAGCCAGACCGGATTCATCCACATTGACCTCTCTTAGGGATTGCGGCATTCCCAATGCCTTTGTAAACTCCCATATAGCAATGGCCGCTTGTTCTGCTGCTTTCAAAGGGTCCATTCCTTTAACCTCTTTGCCCATGGCTTCAGCAATCAAGGCATAAAGATCAGGGCAGGCGTCAAGATTGTACAGAATGCAATGGGGCAAGAGGATGCTGTTAGCAACCCCGTGAGGCACACCAAATCGTGCACCAATACAGTGGGCAAGAGCATGAACCATTCCCACTTGAGCATTTGAGAAAGCAGCTCCTCCAATGGTTGCAGCAATAAGCATCTGACCTCTGGCAACGATATCCTCTCCGTTTTGCATGGCCCTTGGAAGAAATTCCTTGATCAGCCTTATCCCATGAAATGCCAACCCATCTGCAATCGGTTCTCTCTGCAAAGAGTGGATGGCTTCAATGCAGTGGCATAGAGCATCCATTCCTGTAGCAGCAGTAAGGCTCTTAGGCATTCCAACTGTCATGTTCGGGTCGAGGATAGCAACGTTTGGGACGAGAAAGTTGTCTGCAAACAGTAATTTCCGGTTCTGATCATGATCCTTGATTACAGCTGCATAGGTAACCTCACTTCCTGTCCCTGCGGTTGTGGGGATGACGATATGCGGCATAAGAGGACTTCCAAGTATATTGATCCCCGAATAATCTTCCAACCTTCCTCCTTTAGATAAACAGATTGCCATTCCCTTAGAAGTATCAATGGCGCTTCCTCCTCCGACGCTGACGAGGATATCTGCTCCAAGAGCTCTTCCATATTCTGACCCAGTATTGACAATATGCACTCCAGTGTCAGGGGTGACATCCGAGAAGATGCCGACACATCTGGTACCCATGGCTTTGCGCACGATATTGACGAGGTTGGTTTTGACGAGGTCCCGATCCGTCACAATCAATGCCCTCGTTCGCTTTAACTCGTCCACTTCCATTCCAACTTCTTTGGCTGTGCCTGGTCCAAATACGATCTTGGTAGGAAGCCTGAAAATAAAATTGAGATTTTTAGAATAGTTCATTGGGGGTTTTCCTTATTCGTCAATGAATTGGGTGTCCACTTTTGATGCGCATTGCACTAGGTCCTGAGAAGCCTTCACATAACGGACAATTGTCGGCAGATCGCCTTTCAATTTCAGTTTGCCCTGCATCATCCCCTGAACAGGGTCAAGCTCGCCCAAGACAACCTGCTTCCATCTCGAATAGTCACCGGAGATGACAAAGGGAGCTTTTTGAGCCTCTTCCAGAGAAACGATCTTGATCGCTTCGCATACGCCTTTATGCAGACCTAACCAAATTCCCACATCCTTCTCAATGCCGATCGAAGGATTGGCCGTCACCACCAAACAGACCGGCCCCGCCGTCCAGGTAGACCCTGATTGTTTGTAGGCATCGCTCGTATTAATT
>CAKZKY010000499.1 GCA_937124575.1 uncultured Pseudomonadota bacterium
CCCGAAGTGGACTGGACCATTCAATTGGCTTATGGGGAAGAAATCGGACTGGGACTCAGGAATTACGAATTGATTAGGATATAAAAAACCAGACCTCGCCCAAAATCAATCCAGAATCCATTGTACCTAAAAATGCGATCGCATTTTTAGGTACAATGGAAAGAGAGACTATTATGCAAATCAAAATGAGGGTTTCTAAGAGCCACAAGCTTGGAAGAGGTCCTTCTGACCGATCTCACCCAAGGGGCAAGTTAGCCATAGAGTTATTGGCAATGATTGCCGATGGTGTTATGATCCCTGCCGCTTGCCTTTCGCCGATCCTTCCCAAGGCCCTGCGTCCTCTGCTTAATGAACTTTCGAAAAGGTGTCGTATAAAGAGATGCGAGCCTTTAACGAAATCTCTCTCTTACCTTTATCGAAAACGTCTCGTTTCTGTTACTGAAAAGGAAGGTCAAAAAATTCTAACTCTTTCCGAAGAAGGTAAAAAACGGATATTACATTTCAATCTCGATAAAATGGTCATTAAAAGGCCTGTTAAATGGGACGGTTATTGGAGAATTGTATTATTTGACATACCTGAACGAAAGAAGCAGGCAAGGGAATCCCTTCGGAGTATGCTCAAGCAACTTGGGTTCCACCAGTTACAAAAAAGTTGTTTCGTTCATCCCTTCGATTGTAAATCTGAAATTGATTTCATCTCCGAGCTTTTCGAGGTTTCACCTTATGTCAATTATATTCTGGCAAAGGAAGTGGAAGGAATAGCAGCCCTCAAAAAATTCTTTCATCTTGAGTAAAACCGGCCCCTCTTACTCCAAACTTTTCACTCTTCAAACATTATTGTATCTAAAAATGCGATCGCATTTTTAGGTACAATGATTGGGGGGAGTTTATAAGACTGTGGTTATGGGGTTAATATCCTAAAAGGCATTTTATAGGTGCTCATCCAAAATTCAACTGGTTGTCTTCTCGATTAGTTTTAACAATATTGTTCAAGGAAGATGATATGCCTTCACCTATATTGGCATTGGGTCGGTCACTTTCAATTCCTCTTCAGCGACCTCCGCTTTGTTGACAATCGGAGCAAAGCAAAAGTAGGCCATCTCGGTAGTTTCTCCCTCGGATGCCTTTCGATGGATCTGTAGAAAAGCCTATTTTTTGTAATGACCTGAGTGCGGAAGTTCACCTGAATCGAGTTAGACCCTTTCTGTGTCTTACCTTCAGATAAACCCTAAGTTCACTATAGGCGAAGGTGATCCATTAGAGTACCTCTTGGGGTGGGACTTTCTTGTTTAACGACCTCCAATTTTAGTACTTTACCTCCTTCAAAAATAATCCATGGGCAGGGGCAGTTGGGCCTGCCTTTCTTCTATCTTGCGACTCGAGAATCTCTTTAAATTCTTCAGCGCTGATCTTTCCTCTCCCCACATCGATCAGTGTCCCCACAATAGCTCTGACCATCTGTTTTAAAAAACCGCTGGCCTCGATCTCGAATCGAAACAGGCCATCCTTTCCCTTTTTCCATTCTGCACGGAATATTTTTCGAACCGTAGTCTTGGTTGAGGTTCCGGTGGAGCGGAATGATGAAAAATCATGCTCGCCAACCAACTTCTGGGTCGCTTTCCTAACTTCTTTCCAGTCCAATTTATGTGGGATGTGCCAGGCATATCCTCGATGAAATACCGATCGAATCGGTTGATTGAGAATCCGGTATTCATAGACCTTACTCTTCGCCTGTTTTCGAGCATGAAAAGACTCTTCAACCTCCTCCACCCTTTTGATGGCAATATCAGAAGGAAGCAGGCTGTTGAGGGCCTTCTGTATCGAAAGAGTATCCATTTGGCTTCGGGTTTTAAAATGAGCAACCTGCTCATACGCATGCACACCTGAATCCGTCCTCCCTGATCCAATCAGGCAGACTTCTTCGCCTATCATGAGCTTTAATTTCTCTTCGATCATCCCCTGGATAGTAGGCCCTTTTGACTGCACCTGCCATCCTAAGTAGTTTGTACCGTCATATTCGATGATCAGTTTAATAGTACGCATCAGAAGGCATTGTAGATTTAAGATTGCAAATTGTAGATTGAAAAAATCTACAATCTCATATCTAACATCTGAAATCTAAAATCAGACCATTCCACTTTCTATCTTCAACTTTCCACCGATCAGCTTGGTTGCCCACCCCGGCTGGATGATAATGGCTCCTTCGGGGCAGATTTCTTGGCAGCAGAAACACCGGATACATTTTCCGTAATCAAATATCAAACCTTTTTTATTCGCCTTAATGGCTTCGGGCGGACAGAACTTTATACATTGATTGCATTCTTTACATATCTCTTTATTGACAACCGGCTTTGAGTCGAAGGCGTTTTTTAAAGGTTTTCTGATAAAGCCTGGCAAATTCCAATCGATCCGCTGGAAACTGGGAAGATTAAAATTCTTTATCTTAACCTCTTCAATGCTTTTGCCCACCGCCACAACGCCACCTTTCCCCAACCCCTGTTCAAAAGCCACTCGATTGGTCAATAGTGATTTCCATGGAATTCCTATGAGGTCGCAAACGATTTGATCGAGACAGAGTGGGTCTGAACTGGCCAGGATCAATCCGAGTGGAATGGGTTGTCCGCTGTTCGGACCGTTCCCCTCCATTCCAACAATGCCATCCAATATTGTAAGAGAGGGCTGAATCAGACAATAGATATCCACTAACATCTGCGCAAAGAGCTTATGATCCTCTCCGGCCTTGATGTGCCAGAGCGCCTTTCTTGTTCCAGGAACACACCCGAAAAGGTTCTTGATGCCAAGAGTTAGCAACATCTGGCCGTGAGTCTTCCATTTCGGAAGATTAATGATTACATCGGCTTCAAAAATTGCTTGATCAATCTCAATATTTTTAAAGACTTTTCCCTGTCTCCCTGGAGGTAAAACTGGCCGATTAAATTCGATGATCGGACAGCCCAATGAATCGGCCACTGTTTTTATTCCTGCTTTCTCGGTAACTCGCTTCGCACTCTCAAGCCCGGGACTATCTCCAAGGAAAGGAATACCCCCTACCTCTTTAACGATTTGTATCACTCCCTTGACCACAGCCGGATGGGTCGTCACGGCCTTCTCTGGACTCTTTCCGTAAAGGAGATTGGGCTTGAGAAGAACACGATCCCCTCTTTTGACGAACGCATGGATCCCTCCGATCAGATCTACCGATTGCTGAATTGCTTTTAGGACTTCGTTTTCGTCATAGTTTTGACACTTGACTATGGATACTGGAGTCGCCATTTATCCGAGCCTTTCCTTGCCGGTCATATTGTGGATAGAGATTTCGATGAGCGCTGTTTTCTTAAGAACTTCATCTTCCATTGTCTCGTATCCACCTTCGGGCTGATACTTCTCCATCATCCTTTCCAGGATTTTCCGTTTTTTATT
>CAKZKY010000500.1 GCA_937124575.1 uncultured Pseudomonadota bacterium
TCCCACCTGGTGGGGGAGGGCGAAAGTGGAAGGGAGTTCTCCCAGAGGAAACTCATAGCTCTTTGGTACTGGAATCCCGTGGGCTTCTGCAAATCGAATCAGCTTCCCCTTGTCGCGAACAAATGCGATCTTTTCAAGCTCAGGAATGAGAAGGTAGGTATATTGTGAAATTTCGGAGCGATATTGGGCGACCAGAAGAAGGGTCTCCTCCTCCATTGGAAAAAGACAATCTGTACCATTCTTTTTTAACTCTGTAAGTAACCACTCAATGAAACGATCCGGATATCGCCTGGGTGAAGGATAGATGAGACGCCTCGAACAATATTTTGAAAAGAAGCAGGTATTGAGCAAAGTCCTTTCCCCAACTGTGACATGAACCCCTTTTTGCCCAAGAGATCGAACCACAGCAAGTGTCTTTCGAAAATGTCCATCGGTGACCAGAACACGCATATCGAGTTAGGAGTTCAGAGTAATGAGTTCGAAGTAAAAGATTTAAACGAGGTCCTCCGAACCCTGAACTAACAACTCTAAACCGATTTTAAATAAGGCCGTCATCGGCCAGGCTACGATATTCATCTCCACCGAAGATGATATGATCATAAACCTTAATCCCCATCACCTTGCCGGCTTCCACCAACTGCTTGGTGATTCGGATATCCTCTTCGCTTGGATTCGGATTGCCGCTCGGATGGTTGTGAAGGAGAATAACCCCTGCTGCCAACTCAAACAGGGCCTCCCGGAAGACCTCCCTGGGATGGACGATGCTCGCATCGAGTGTTCCTTCAGAAATGGTCACTTCCCGGATGAGCCGGTTGGCACGGTTGAGGAGTAGAACCCGGAAGATCTCCTTTCTTAAATCCTTCATTAATGGGAGATAATGGTCGGCTACATCCCTCGCCCGTTTAAAAATGGGCTGTTTGTTACTTCTTCGTGATTGAACACGTCTCACCAGCTGGAAGGCTGCCGAAAGAATGGCCGCTTTAGCAGACCCGATGCCCTTGATCTTCATCAATTCTGCAGGAGAACGGCTGAAGAGGTTCTCAAGAGATTCGTATCGGTCGAGAAGCTCCCTTGCCAAATCAATGGCTGTCCTCCTCTTTGTCCCCTTTCCGATCAGAATTCCCAACAGTTCTGCCTCGGTCAGATGCTGGGCTCCCTGCTCGAGCAACCTCTCTCTCGGCCTCTCCTTCTTCGGCCAATGTGAAATCTTATAATGCGATTCCACCATATGTTACGAATCAAGGGATGAATTGGCTTTCTTCTTCTTTCCGAAAATTTTTGAAAGAAGAATGCTCAGTTCGTAAAGCCCCATAAGGGGGATAGCCATCAATAACTGGGAAATGATGTCCGGTGGGGTCATCACCGCCGCAAAGATAAAGATCAGGAGAATGGCATATTTCCGGTGTCGGGCCATAGTCTTTGCATCAACTACTCCGATCCGTGCCAGAAGGACCAGGACCACTGGAAATTCGAACACCAGACCAAAGGCTAACAGGAATTTGATGCTGAAGGAAAGGTACTCCTTCATACTCGGCATCGGTTTAATGAAATCGGTGGCATATCCCAAAAGAAATCTAAACCCAACAGGAATGGCAACAAAATAGGCGAAGAGAATGCCCAAGACGAAGAAGAAAGAGCCAGCCGTGACAAAAGGGATCACATACTGTTTTTCATGACGATAAAGTCCGGGCGCCACAAAAGCCCAAATCTGGTAGAGCACAAATGGAGAGGCTACCATGATGCCTGCGATGAAGGCCACCTTCATATAGGTAAAGAAAGCTTCGGCCACACTGGTGAAGATGAGAGAGCTTCCCTCGGGCATCATTTTGAGAAGGGGTTTTGAAAGGATATCGAAAAGGTGTTGGGAAAAGGCATAACAGATGACAAAACCAGCGCCAACTGCAAGAAAAGAGAGGATGAGACGTTTCCTAAGTTCCTGGAGGTGAGAGGTCAAGGGTTGTTTCTTTTCATCCATGGGAGGGAATCCCCTCTTTTTTCTCCTCGAATCCCTCTTCTTTCTTATCCTCGTTGCTTCTCCCTTCTGGAGAAGTCACAGGTACTTCCGCCGAGGAAGTCTCTGTTGGAACCGTACCCTCTGGTGCCACTTCTTCCAACCTTTCGTTCTCCGCAGGAACCTCCTCGAGGGTGGATATCTCTCTGGCTAAATCTTCCAAGGGATTCCCTGTTGTAATGGCACTCCTTAATTCCTCAATATCCCTGGTCTCAGCCTCGAAACTCTCCTTCACTTCATCGGTCGCTTTCTTAAATTCCCTCATCGCCCGGCCAAAAGCTCTGGCCAACTCTGGAAGTTTATTCGGTCCAAAAACGATCAGAGCAATTGCTCCGATGATCAGGAGTTCTGGCAACCCGATATTAAACATCCTTTCACCTCAATGCTTTTATATCATAATCGCTCTCAATCTTGCAATGGTTCCGTACCTCGTCCTCCTGGGACAATATTGGACAAGAAAAAAACTCGCTCCTCAGAGGTTGATAAAAGAGGCACGAATTGGGTTATAATACAGACCTGGGTAAAACGGATGGATCTCGGATTCTTAAAAACGCTTGTGATCATTTTCGGAGTATCGGCCTCGGTGATCTTCCTGCTTCATAAGCTGAGGATTCCCTCCATCGTGGGCTTTCTGACAGCTGGAGTCCTTCTTGGTCCCCATGGGTTTGGTTTGATCCAAAACATCCATGAGGTGGAACTCCTTGCCGAAATCGGTATCATCCTTCTCCTCTTTACCGTAGGGCTGGAGATCTCTCTTAAAAACCTCAAAAGGATTCGCTCCGCAGTCTTGGGAGGAGGCTTCTCCCAGGTCTTCCTCACCTTTCTCGCCACCACAGCCATTGCCTATCCTTTTCTACAGAAATGGAATGCATCTCTTTTTGCAGGATTCCTCATCGCCTTAAGCAGTACGGCCATTGTCATGAAGATGCTCTTTGATCGAGGTGAGATTGATTCTCCCCATGGACGCCTCGCCATCGGCATCCTCATCTTTCAGGACCTCTGTGTCGTTCCCCTGATGCTTCTGGTTCCCATCCTTTCTGGAGCGACTGGTAGCCCCTATGAACTGTTGGGGACACTACTAAAATCTGCTGCTATCATCTTTGTCGTCATCTTTGGTGCCAGATGGCTGGTCCCTCACCTCCTTCATCAGATCGTCCACACCCGTAGCCGTGAACTCTTTGTCATCACGATCATCCTCCTCTGCCTCGGAACAGCCCTCTTCACCTCCTGGCTTGGCCTCTCCCTGGCCCTGGGAGCCTTTCTGGCAGGACTCATCATCTCCGAATCAGAATATGCTTATCAGGCAATCTCGGATATTCTCCCTTTCAAAGACAGTTTCAACGGACTCTTCTTCATCTCCATCGGGATGTTGATGGACCTCCGTTACCTCAGCGAACATGTGCTTTTGATTCTCATGGGCGTACCTATCCTCATCGTCTTGAAGACCTTCACCGGCTTCTTAGCAATCCAGCTGATCGGTCATCCCCCGCGAATCTCGCTACAGACAGGAATCCATCTGGCCCAGATTGGAGAATTCTCCTTCGTCCTCGCCATGGCCGGAAAATCGGCAGGACTCATTACAGAGAGCCACTATCAGCTCTTTCTATCGGCTTCGGTCATCACGATGATTCTGACCCCATTTCTCATCCAAGCCTCTCCAACACTTTCGGCATGGATGAGTTCGAGAAAGCTTCTCGACCGGCTGGACAGGATGAGAAAATATGCGGAAAGGGAGAGCATCTTTACGGGAAAAGCGGACCATGTCATCATCGTTGGTTTTGGTTTAAACGGAAGGAATCTGGCGGAGGTTTTGAAAGAGACCTCCATCCCTTATGTCGTTCTGGATCTCAACAGCGAGACAGTAAGGGAAATGAGAAAAAAAGGGGAACCGATCTTCTACGGAGATGGAACCCGACCAGAGATCCTTCATAAGCTGGGGCTTACTCATGCGAGAATGCTGGTCGTCGTCATCTCTGATCCTGCCTCGACCAGAAGGATCGTCCGGCTTGCACGAAAAGAGAATCCGAAAGTTTACATCATCGTCAGAACCCGATACACCGCTGAGGTAGAGGATCTCCTCCAATTAGGGGCCAATGAGGTCATCCCTGAAGAGTTCGAGACATCGATTGAGATCTTCGCCAAAGTGCTCCACCGTTACCAGGTTCCGCGAAACCTTCTCTTCGAACAGATCGAAAAGATCCGAAGCGGAAGTTATGAGGCTCTTCGAAGGGTGGAGCTTCCTGTAAAGAACCTTCCTGAAAAATGTGAGATCATGACTGATATAGAGACCGAAACCTACCTGATCGGCGAAGAAACCCCAGCCAAAGGTCATTCCATAAGAGATCTGAAGATACGATCCACTACAGGCGCTACTGTCATCGCCATAAGAAGGGATGGAGAAATCCTCCCCAGCCCGGATCCGGCCTTCGTCTTTAGAGCCGGAGATGTCGTCTATCTGATCGGAGAGAGAGAAAAGGTTCTGAGGGCAATTGAACTCTTGGAGTCCTTTTCCTGAGAGGTTAGAGGTTGAATCCAAATATCGGAGAACAAAAATGGTACCCATCCATATCAATGTCCCTTACACCATGCTTCTTAAGAGAACCGAATTCGTCATTGAACACCAATTCTATCCTGAGATCTATTTCAGCGGAGATGATCTCGATACCTGCCATGAAGAAGAGGCCCGCCAGCTTGCCGAAACTCTTCTCGGAAATGATCTCCTCTGCACGATTCATGGTCCCTTTATGGATTTGAGCCCTGGTGGAGTGGACCGGAGGATCAAAGAGGTAACGTTCGATCGCTTTTCGAGGACCATTGAGCTGGGGTCTCTATTCAAACCGAGGGCTATTGTCTTCCATCCCGGATATGAGAAATGGAAATTTGATGGAAATATAAACATCTGGCTCGAAAGTAGCCTCTCCACCTGGCTCCCTCTAGTAAAAGAGGCGAAAGAGCGGGGACTGATTCTGGCTATTGAAAACGTCTTTGAGGAGAACCCCGATCCCCTGCGGATGCTTCTCCAGAAGATCGGCTCACCGAACTTCCGCTTCTGCTTTGATTCTGGGCACTGCCACGTCTTTAGTAAATCGCCACTCTCCCAGTGGATCGAAACATTAGGGGAATATCTCGTTGAGGTTCATCTCCACGACAATCAAGGCGAGATGGACGATCATCTGCCCATAGGTGAGGGAAGGTTCGATTTCAAAGAACTCTTCAAACTCCTCGCTTTCCAGGGTATAAAACCCATCTATACGATCGAACCCCACGAAGAGGACCACCTCTGGAGAAGCCTAAAAGCAATAAAACGATACATCGATCCAATAGTCGAATAGCCCCATTCTCTCAGAATCTTATAACCATTCGATGGATTGATGATCTGGCCAAACCGCACAGGAATTATGCCGTCATATTTAAAATCCTTGACAAATCAATGAAACTTATCATAATATTACCATCCACAATAAGGAAGAAGCTCTTGCAATAGATCTCTAACTCTACCCTTTAATTCAATTTGAATTTTTGAGAAGGAGGTGATCGGCCTGATAAAAGTCAAACGCTGGGGATAGGCACCGGCATAAATGA
>CAKZKY010000501.1 GCA_937124575.1 uncultured Pseudomonadota bacterium
ATCGAATTGAAATGCCCCGGAAGGATGAATTTGGATATCTGGCATCCGCTTTTAATTTCATGATCGGGGAGCTTTGGAAAAAATTATTGATTCAAAAATCGTTCGGTCGCTATGTGAGCCAGGAAGTTCTGGATATGATTTTATCCCACCCGGAAGATTCATGGCTGAAAGGAATCCGGAGCGAAGTCACGGTCCTTTTTACTGACATTAGAGGATTCACGACCTTTTCAGAGACGAAGAATCCTGAAGAGGTCGTTGAAAACCTGAACGAATACTTCGAAATCGTAACGCAATTCATAATAGAATATGGAGGGTATGTCGACAAACTTATTGGAGATGCAGTCTTGGGTATCTTTGGGGCTCCCATTCCACATACTGGTCATGCCGAGAAGGCAGTCAGGGCCGCGGTGGCAATGCAGAAAAAATTACGTGAAAAGTCAGGGGATAACAGAAACCCATTCTTGTCGAGGATAGGAATTGGTATCAATTCCGGTGTTGTCCTATCGGGAAATATTGGCTCTAAGAATAAGATGGAATATACGGTGATTGGGGATAGTGTGAATGTAGCCTCTCGTATCAATAATCTTGCCGGTCCTGGAGAGATTATTGTCAGTAAAGGAATCTATGAGGAGACGAAAGATATCGTTTTAGCAAAGGCCCTTCCTCCACAAAAAATTAAAGGTAAGGGCGAATTAGTAGAAGTCTATCAGGTATTGGATTTGAAGTCGTAGAAAGTTGATCGAATCGGGTGAAACCATGAAGAAAGAGGTGAAGACTAATCTGATTCACTCGCTTCCCATTCTTTATCTCCTTTTAACTATAATATTTATCAGTGGCTGTGCCACTGTTGAGAAGAAACCACCACCGGTTCCCGCTCCAAAGGTGGAGGTTCCCAAAGAAGAGGTACCGGTTGTTAAACCGAAGGAAGAGGTTCCAGTGGCCGCTCCGCCGAAGCCTGCGCCACCCATCCCTAACACCCGAGTATTTCCAGATTTTATTGCTCTCATTGCCCAAGAGGGAGACACCCTGTCCTCTTTAGCGGATAAGTACTTAAAAGATGCTTCGATGGATTGGTTCATTGCTGATTTTAACGATATTTCCACACTCTCTCCTGGTGAGGCATTGATCATTCCTCTCAAACCCTATGAAAGAGGGGGATTGAGCGCTAAAGGATATCAGATCGTTCCGGTCCTGAGTTATCATCAATTTTCTAAGACAGTAAAAAACAAGATGACGGTTACCGAAGCAGATTTTGAGGAGCAGATGAAATTTTTGAAAGATGATGGGTATCGGGTCATCACCCTGGATCAATTATTCGATTTTCTCGATTTTAAGATTCAAATTCCTAAGAAATCTGTGGTCATCACGATTGATGATGGTTGGCGTTCCGTCTATGATATTGCCTACCCCATTTTAAAAAAGTACGGGTATCCGGCTACGCTTTTTATCTACACCGATCTGATTACTGGGGGAGAGAAGACTTTATCTTGGGATCTGATTGATGAGATGGTAAAGAGCGGCCTAATTGATCTCCAATGCCATTCCAAAACACATCGTAATTTAACCATCTTGGATAAGAAAGAAACCTTCCCTCAATATTTTGAGAGCATCCTTGAAAATGAATTGAAAGGATGCCGATCGATTGTTAAAAGGAGACTAAACCGAGACGTAAAATATTTTGCTTACCCTTATGGGGATACGAATCATCTTGTTGTGGGACTTTTAAGAAAGCTTGGTTATCGAGGGGCATTCACCGTAAAACGGTGGGGCAACCCTTTCTTCATTCATAACTATAGGGTAAATCGTTCCATGATTTATGGAGATTATGATTTGAGTCAATTTAGAAAAAATTTAGATGTATTTAATAGGGAATAGCTTGGATGAAAATTACACTCAGAAGAATTATAGGGGTGTCTTTCGTTTTGCTGATGGTCATCGTTTTAGGTTGTGCTACGCCCGCCAGAAGGCCTCCTGAACCGACTGTGCCCACGGCCATTCCTCCTCCATCACCTCCAACCCCTACCCCTCTACCGCCACCAGCCCCTGAGGTTGAAAAGGACCCCTTTTCGATATTTCCTGAACGTCACAGAGATAAAGCCATGGTTTTTGAGAAAGAGGGAGATTTGCGAAAGGCATTGCAGCACTGGGAGATTGTTAACCGTTTTGTTCCATCCGATGAAGTCGTTGCAAAGAAGATAGAGAATTTAAA
>CAKZKY010000502.1 GCA_937124575.1 uncultured Pseudomonadota bacterium
ATGGGCCTCAAGGAAGAAACCTTCTGCGGTTCGCGGAACTTTCAGCATGGTTGCCAATTCCTCATTCTCCCTTGCAATGGTTGCTGAAGAGAGGACCAAGAGATCGGGTGTTATCTTCGTCTCCTCTTTTAAGATGGGATCCATGATGGATACGGAAAGTTCATTTCCATCTTTGCTGACCAGTGGTTTTTTCTCTGGTTCATAACGAATGAAGAGAATTCCCTGGTCTCTGGCCTTTGCGTAATAGGATTCCATCAGACCGTAAGTTCGCATATCGCGGTAGAGGATTGTGATTTTGGCCTCGGGGTTGAGCTCTTTTATCTTGAGAGCGTTTTTTATGGCTGTAGCACAACAGGTCCGGGAGCAATAGGGCCGTTCTTCATTTCTTGATCCCACGCACTGGATCATAACAACCTGATTGGCATGACCCACTTCATCCGGTTTATTGGCAATTCTATTTTCGAGCTCCAACTGGGTGAGAATGCGGGAATCCTGACCGTATAGGTATTCCGTAGGTTTCCATTCTTCGGCACCGGTTGCCAGAATGGTGACTCCGTGTTCAATTTTCCTGTAGTACATCGTTGGTGCTACCATGATCCCGGTCGAGAAATTGCCCTTGGAACCGCTGAAATCCACAATCAGGGCATTGGTGATCACATGGATGGAAGGATGCGAGGTCACTTTGCTAATCAAATCCTTAAGAAAAGCCTGGACATCTTCACCCTCAAGTGTGTAGTAAAGATTTTTGGCATTTCCTCCCAATTGGGCCTCTTTTTCGATGAGGAAGACTTCATA
Organism: uncultured Pseudomonadota bacterium; assembly: GCA_937124575.1. GTDB lineage: Bacteria > Desulfobacterota > BSN033 > BSN033 > UBA1163 > RBG-16-49-23. The sequence continues at coordinate 796 of CAKZKY010000502.1, forward strand.
TCCCTGTTCTGCTAGTTTGAGACTGGCAGTCATGCCTGCCACACCTCCCCCGATGACCAACCCTTTCTGTATTACGGGAAGTGAGAGTTCCTCCAGTGATTGGATGAGTCTGGCATTGGCAACAGCCATACGGACCAGGTTTTTTGCTTTTTCTGTCCCTTCTTTTTTCTGGGACATGTGAACCCATGAGCACTGATCTCGAATGTTGGCCATCTCAAAGAGATATTTATTCAAGCCTGCATCTCGTATGGTCTCCCTGAACATGGGTTCATGCGTTCTTGGAGAACAGGAGGCAACGATGACACGATTCAAGTGGTGTTCCTTAATGGCATTTTTGATCTTCTCCTGGGTATCGGTCGAGCAGGTGTAGAGGTTTTCATCCACATAGACCACATTCTTTAGAGTGCGAGCATACTCTTTGACAGCCGGAACATTAACAAAACCTCCGATATTGATCCCGCAGTGGCAGACAAAAACGCCGATTCGGGGTTCTTCACCGGCCACATCCATCTCTTCGGGATAGACTTTTTTGGTAGCCATCGTTCCCCTGGCCTGCGAAATGATGGAGGTGGCATTGGCCACAGCGCCACTTGCCTGAGTGACCGTTTCTGGAATATCCTTGGGTGCTTCAAAAGCGCCGCAGACATAGATTCCAGGTTTTGAGGTAGAGGTAGGTTCAAAAGGTTTGGATTTGCAATATCCATAGCCATCCAGCTCCACCCCAAGCCGTTTCGCCATTTCCATAGTCGTTTTAGAAGGAACCATGCCTACAGAGAGAACGACCAGATCGAACTCTTCTTCCACAAGATTCCCTTCCTCATTGAGATAGGTGAGCAGGAGGTTTTTCGTTTTAAACTGCTCCCTGATCCTGGAGACCATACATTTGATGAAGCGGACTCCGTATTCGGACTTCGCTCTTTCATAGTAGGCATCGAATCCTTTGCCATAAGCCCGGACATCCATATAGAAGATGGTGGGTTTGACAAAGTGAACATGCTCTTTGGCGATGATGGCTTCCTTTGTAGCGTACATACAGCAGATGGATGAACAGTAGTCATTTCCACAATTCGAATCCCGGGAACCGACACACTGGATGAAGGCGATCCGTTCCGGAACCGTTCCATCCGAAGGTCTCAGAAGATGGCCTCGGTGTGGGCCAGTGGCACTGAGTAATCTTTCGAATTCGATGCTCGTCATCACATTGGGATAGACTCCATAGCCGAATTCTGGCCTCAGACGGGCATCGAAGACCTCATAACCGGGAGACAGGATGATGGAGCCCACATCGATCTTTTCAACGACCTGGCTCTCTTCATAGTTAACCGCCTTTGCCAAACAGACCCTTTCGCAGAGTCCACAACCGATGCATTGCTCCCGGTCGATAAGATAGACCTTCGGGATGGCCTGAGCATATTTGATATAGATGGCAGCCCTCTTGCTCAATTTTTCGTTATAAGTATCGATCGCTGTAACCGGACAGTGCTTGGCGCATTCTCCACAGCCTGTACAACGGTCAAGGCGAATGTATCGGGGTCTCCTTGTCAGAGTGACGCGGAAGTGGCCGGGTTCGCCCTCGAGGCCTTCCACATCGGCATTGGTAATCACACGGATATTGAGGTGCCTTCCACACTCCACCAGCTTTGGGGACATGATGCACATGGAACAGTCGTTGGTGGGGAATGTTTTGTCAAGCTGGGCCATGACTCCGCCGATCGTGGGAGAGTGGTCAATGAGGTAGACATAAAAACCGGAATCAGCAAGGTCGAGAGAGGCCTGCATCCCTCCGATACCACCTCCAATGACCATGACTGCACCAATAGGTCCTTTACTTTTTGTCTGTTCGCTTTTTTGTTGAGTCTCCATCATTGAAAACCATTCGAAAATTATTAATGACGAATTATAATTTCCCAACGTTTCACATTTGGAATTTTCATAAAGTTCGTATATACTTCGGAACCTTTCCTTCCTCTGATGGATCAAAGGCTATTTTCCCTTCGCCGACCAGTGAGATCAGGTAGGAAAGGGTTTCGTTCAATTTCAGATTGAGGGCCTGACTGATCTCTCCTGCCGGTAAAGGTTTTGTTTCCACCAGAGAGACGATTCGATTCTTTATCAACTCATCACGAATCGTCGTTTCAATGGCCGCCTCCACCTTTTCTTTGGGAAGCTGTTCGTGATAGACATTCTCTTTTTCCATGAGCTCGGGACCCTTTCCCACCATCCAGCGAATCTTCTCTCCTTCGAGAGATGCTTTGACCGCTTGGAGTCTTTCTTTCATACTTTGATTGAGAGGGAAGGGGCCAAGGGCGCGAATCTTTTCAACGAACTGGCGGACCACTTGAGAAAACCTTTCTCCTTCTCCAGCAGAGACCCAGTCAAGAAGGAGCCTCTCCGATCCGATCTCTGCCATCTCTAACAATTTCCGGGTGAGGCCGATCTTCTTTTCAGCCTGATAATTTCCGGTCAGGTAATGGCAATCTCCGGGATGGCATCCAAGGATCATGATCCCATCATATCCTGCTAGAAAGGCCCTTGGGACGAAGGAAGGGTCCACACGCCCTGAGCACATCACCCGGATCACACGGCTATTGGGCGGATATTGGAATCGTGAAATCCCTGCCAAGTCCGCACCCGCATAAGCGCACCAGTTACAGAGAAACGATAAGATCTTGGGTTCAAAAGTCATCTCACACACCATTAAATTCGAAATCCGAATATCGAAATCCGAAACAAATCTAAAATTCAAATTTGAAAATTCTAAACTTTTCTGTTTGAAACATTTGTAATTAAATGATTTGAACTTGTTTCGAATTTCAGATTTCGTGCTTCGAATTTCCTCCTTTTCAGGCAGCTTTCTCCTTTACCATGCTAAGGGCTTCGATCTGGGCAATCAGCTGTTCATCGGTGAAGTGATGAACTGTGGCTGCCTTCTGGGGACAACTGGCGCTACAGACCCCGCACCCTTTGCATGAAGCTGCAATCGTCTCAGCCTTGCTTCCCTTCTCAGTCTCCACCACACGAATCGCATTGAAGGGGCAGAGCAGTTCACAGAGACCACAGCCCACACAACGCATCTGATCGACCTCGGAGATCGTCGGAAGCACACTCACATATCCTTTGGCTACAGCCGCTGTGGCGCGTGCCACAGCCGCATCGGCCTGTGAAATTGATTCGCTGATGCTCTTTGGAAAATGGGCCAATCCAGCCAGGAAGATCCCATCCGTGGCAAAATCGACAGGACGGAGCTTCATATGGGCTTCAAGGAAGAACCCGTCTGCTGTCAAAGGCACTTTAAGCATCTTGGCCAAAGATTCGTTCTCGTAGGGCACAATAGCGCTTGCCAGGACGAGCAGATCGGGCCGAAGGCTGACCTCTTCTCCAAGAATCTTATCTTTCACTTTGAGAAGGAGCCTTCCGTCTTCGAGATTGACCTCAGGTTTTGAGTCGAGATCGTACTGGATGAATTCAATGCCCTGATCTCTTGCCCGGGTGTAATATTGCTCCATCAATCCGTAGGTGCGGATGTCCCTATAAAGGATGGTCACTTTTGTATCTGGACTCTTCTCTTTTATCTTCAAGGCATTCTTCACGGCGACTGAACAACAGATGCGACTGCAGTTGGGATGTTCCTGAATTCGGGAGCCCACGCATTGAATCATGGCGACGTAGCGGCTCTGTTTTAGATCTTCAAAGTGGAGCCCTATCTTCTCTTCCAGTTCTTTCTGGGTGATCACCCTCGGATCCTGGCCATAGAGATATTCTTTTGGTGTAGATTCCTTTGCCCCAACGGCCACGATGATGACCCCGTGTTCATATTCTTTATCAACCCCATTGGTCGAAATAACCGATTTAAAATTTCCCACATAACCATTGAGGCTTTTCAGTTCGGATTTTGTGAAGACCTCGATTCGAGGGTTTTGAAGGACTTCGTTGATCGTTTTTTGGAGAAGCGCCTGCGGATCATTTCCCTCAATGGTGTGATAAATATGTCGGAGATTACCACCCAGTTCTGCTTCTCTCTCGATCAGGGCGCAGTCAAATCCCTGCTGGGCGAGCCCCAAAGCAGCCTTCATCCCCGATAGCCCACCTCCGATGACTACCCCCTTCTTGATGACCTCTACCAGAGGCTCTTTTAGGGGTTGAAGAAGATGTGATTTGGCTACTGCCATGCGAAGCAGCTCTTTTGCTTTTTCTGTCGCCTCCCCGGGCTGCTGCATATGGACCCAGGAACATTGATCGCGAATATTCGTCATCTCAAAAAGATACTTGTTCAGGCCTGTCTCTCGGATCGTTTCCTGAAACATCGGTTCATGGGTTCTTGGAGAGCAGGAAGCTACAACCACTCTGTTCAATTGATTCTCCTCGATTGCCTTCTTGATCTTCTCCTGAGTATCCTGAGAGCAGGTGTAGAGATTTTCTTCGACATAGACCACTCCTTCGAGCGTCTTGGCATAGTCCTTCACCTCCGGGACATTGACGACGCCTCCGATATTGATGCCGCAGTGGCAGACGAAGACGCCGATGCGAGGCTTCTGTCCAGTTACATCCATCTCTTCTGGATAGGCCTTCTTTCTTGTTAATGTTGCGCGGACATCGGAGAGGAAACCTGAGGCCCCTGCAACGGCACCGCTTGCCTGGGCAACGGTTTCAGGAATATCCTTGGGTCCTTGAAAGGCACCGCAGACATAGACTCCGGGCCGAGAGGTCTGAAGGGGTGAAAACTCTTCTGTCCTACAGAATCCATAGGGGTCGAGTTCCAAACCCAGTTTGGAGGCCAGCTCTTTTGCGCCTTGAGACGGAGTTAATCCAACGGAGAGGACGACGAGCTCAAACTCCTCTTCTTTCAGTTTTCCCTGGGAATCTACGTATGAGATGGTCAAATTTTTTGACTTCGGCCTTTCGGCCACCCGGGAAGCCATCGAGCGTATGAATCGGACCCCATATTCCTTCTTTGCCCTTTCAAAGTAAGCATCAAAATCCTTTCCGTGGGCACGGATATCCATATAGAAGATGGTGGGCTCAACTTCATGGTGGTGTTCTTTTGCAATCACAGCCTCTTTAATGGCGTACATACAGCAGACCGAACTGCAGTATTCATTTCCGCCGTTTCCGGTTCGATCTCTGGAACCTGCGCACTGGATCCAGGCCACCTTCTTTGGTGCTTTTCGGTCTGAGGGTCTCAGGAGATTTCCCTGAAAGGGGCCAGAAGCGCTCAGAATCCGTTCAAATTGAATACTGGTGATCACATTAGGATACCTGCCATATCCGTAAGCCGCCAAACGGTTTGCATCAAATTCATCAAAGCCAGGGCTTAGGATGATCGAACCGACGTTAAAATGGATCGTCTCTTCTTCCATCTGATGGTTGATGGCTCCTGCCTTACAAATGGCCACACACTGGAGACATTCGGAGCAGAGGCCGCAGTTGAGGCATCGAAGGGCTTCTCTCTTTGCCTCTTCTTCAGTAAACCCTTTCTTCACCTCTGAGAAGGTTCTTTTTCTCTCCTCGAGAGCGATTGTCTCCATATGAGCCCTTGATGCTTTGGGCTGATCCCTGTAGATCTCCTCAAATCGGGCCTTTTCGAGATCCGGTTTTTTCCTTCCTTCGAGAAGATCTTCACCCCGGAGATACCGGTCGATCGAGATGGCTGCCTCTTTGCCTGCAGCCACAGCTTCGATGGCGATCCAGGGTCCGCTGACCGCATCACCTCCGGCAAAGACTCCTTTCTTTGAAGTCTGGAGTGTTACAGGATCAACTTTGATGGTGCCCTGTGTAGTGGTCTCAATCTCCATCCCTTTGAGGAATGAGAGATCAGGCGTCTGGCCGATGGCAGGGATGATTGTATTGGCTTCGACCAAGAAGTCCGATCCCTGAACCGGGATGGGCCTTCTTCGTCCGGAGGAATCCGGTTCTCCTAATTCCATACGAATGCACTTGAGAGAGGAGATCCTTCCTTCTTTAAGGAGGATTTCAGTAGGAGCTGCAAGAAACTGGAATTTGATTCCTTCTTCATCTGCTTCTTTCACATCCTCTTCGTAGGCAGGCATCTCCTCACGTGAGCGGCGATAGATGATCGTCACCTCTTCTGCGCCGAGACGCAGGGCCGAGCGGGCCGCATCAACGGCCACATTTCCTCCTCCGATCACTGCGACTCTTTTCCCTACCTCTACCTTCTGACCGAGATTGACTTTTCTGAGGAAGACAACGCCCGGGATGACATTGGGATTATCCTCACCGGGGATCTTCAATTTCTGATCCTGATGCGCTCCCACACCGAGAAAGACGGATCGGTATCCTTGATGGAAGAGATCGTCAATGGTGAGATTGGGACCGATGGGGGAGTTCGTCCGTATCTCCACTCCAAGGGATTGAATCGCTTTGATCTCATCGGCCAATACATCTCTTGGAAGACGATAAGCAGGGATGCCGGTGTAGAGCATTCCGCCTGTAACTGGGAGGGCTTCAAAGATCGTAACAGGATAACCTTTTAGGGCCAGATAGGCGGCTGCGGTCAGTCCGGCAGGCCCGGAACCGACAATGGCCACTTTCTCCTCTTTTTTCTCTTCTGGTTTGGGCAACTGAATTGTCCCTGGAGGAACCTGATCGGCTACAAATCGTTTCAGCTCACAGATGGCAATCGGTTCATCCAGATCTTTTCGGTTACACTCTTTTTCGCAGGGGTGAGGACAGATCCGTCCCAACACTCTCGGAAGAGGCAGGTTTTCCCAGATGAGGGAGAGGGCTTCCTTATATTTTCCCGCTCCGATCAATGCGACATAACCTTGCACATTGATCCCAGAGGGACAGGTGAGGCCGCAAGGGGCACGGTTCCCCTTTTCAATCGTGAAGATATTGGGGAATGCCTGTGCGTAGGGCCGATAGATGGCTTTGCGGTCGACCAGAGCTTCATCAAATTGACTCTTAATATGTACGGGGCAGGATTCAGG
>CAKZKY010000503.1 GCA_937124575.1 uncultured Pseudomonadota bacterium
CCATTCTTGATAGGCTTGCTGAGTATACAGAATTCCATATCGAGTCAAGATATCCTGATGAGAAAAAAGAGTTTTATCAAAGATGTACAGGGGAATTTGCTTGCAAAAAATTTTCTGAAATTGAGGAGATCTATCAATGGTTGATTCAAAAGTTAGAGAGATCATCTTAAGATTTATAGAGGCATTAAACAAAAAGGGTATCCAGGTAGAAAGGGCTCTTCTTTTTGGTTCTAATGCATCTGGGAATCCCAGGGCTGATAGCGATCTGGATGTCGCTATTGTTTCCCCAGATTTTGGAAAAGATCGATTTGAAGAAGGGAAGATGCTGTTTCAGGTCGCCTGGAGAATTGATCCGAGGATTGAACCTGTTCCAATCTCTTCGAAGGCTTTTGAAAACGACACCTGGGTGCCACTTATACATGAAATTCGGCAGAAAGGAGTTGAAATCGAATTATAAGTCAATCCCAGGTTGTCTTCCTTATCCCTGCTCTCCTAACTTCCTTAGAGAAGGAAAACTCGGGGTCACCCATTAAAAGGCTTGCAATATTGCAATTGTTGAGAAACAAATTTCGAATAGGTTCTGAGTCATCTGAATACGGGTTACTCTTTATCTTTGGATCAAATGAGTGAGCTTTATTATGAAGAGATAGGGAAGTTTTGGGGTGGGATTAGCCCTTCGGCTGTTAGCCAGAACACTCGGAGGTTGAACATAATTTTAAGAGGTGATAAAAGGTTCTCAGAAAAAGTCCAAAACCTTAAGAAAATATTAAGTCAATAGTGTAGCCCTGACACCCCAATTCACCTCAACTCACCTCTAAACTAATCTTCTAAACTTAACTTAACCCAATACCCCCCTTTTTCATTGAAAATTAAGGTTTAATGATGAAGTGGCCGTATTTGTGGAAGTGAGCATCGAATGAGAAGGCAGTGGGAATATTTAATCGCTCCATGAGGGCAAAACTGGTACAATCGGTAAAACTGAAATCGTGGTCAGAAAAAGCCTTAAATATCTTCCATGCCTCTTCAAAGATTTCGGGCCTGATCAGTTCAATATGGATAAATTGGCTTCTACGAAGAGTTTCTCCAAAATGAACCGCTGTGGCATGCCCAGCCCGCATGCGGATGATGGTATAACTTTCATCGAGCACATAGTCGCTGGTGATGAAGTTCTGACCGTTCTTAAGGCAATCATCTTTGTAGATCAGAGCCTTATCATGGTAAATGTCATGGCGGTTTTCAAGAGCAAGAAAAGCGGAGGTGTCGACAAATATCATTTGGAAGGTTTCCCGTAGAGATATTGGTCATGATCCTTTGAAAGGTCTTTGGGGCCATTAAAGGAACCGCGCATCCTATATAAAGGGTCGTTTTGATAATTTTTACGGACCTCATCAGGGAGACGGAGACGAAAGTCGTCAATCAAACGCCGGATAAAAGCAGAGACCGTTGTTCCTGTGGCGTTAGCTTGTTTACGAAGAAGTTCGTAATGATCTACAGACAATTCAATGGTAAGCCGCTTTGTTGCCATATGGCGCCCCCTTTATGTATGTACGAACATATTTTAATGTACAAAGATTTTGTTGTCAACTCTTTCTTCTGAAGGCAAACAGTTTAAAGCTTTGTGAACTTTTTCCCTTTGACAAGGGTTAAAAA
>CAKZKY010000504.1 GCA_937124575.1 uncultured Pseudomonadota bacterium
CGGGAGGCAAATTCATCCCATTCCTGACCCGGAGATTCGAAAACGCCTAATTCCATAAACCCTCGTGTTGGTGATTGGTGATTCGTGAATTGTAAAAAACCAAGAGATTAAAGACCTTCTGATTTCGATTTTCGACTCACGAGTCACACATCACGAATCACGTCTTTCAGTCTTTTGACAATCCACTCCACATCTTCGGTCTTCATGAGCGGGTGAAGTGGCAGGGTGAGCTCCCTTCCCCCTACCTCCTCGGTCTTAGGGAACATCCCCGCTTCAAATCCAAATCTCTTCCTATAAAGAGAGAAGAGATGGAGCGGAGGATAGTGAACGCTCGTCTGGATGCCAAAATTTTTTAGTCTTTCCATGACCCGATCTCTGCTAAGAGTAGGTTCAAGTAAAATTGGAAAGATATGATAAGAAGGACTCCCCTCAAATTTGAAAAAGGGAATTGAAATTCCTGAAACCCCCTTCAGGGCACTGCGATAAGCCTGAACCAGTTTCTTTCTCCTGTTGTTATTCCGATCCAATTTTTTCAGCTGAACCATTCCCAGGGCAGATTGAATCTCGGTGGTCCGATAATTATAGCCCAATTGTTCGATGTCATAGGACGAAAGCCGGCCACGATACTTATCCCATGAAAGGGATTTCATTCCATGTGATCTCATCGTCCTTACTTTTTCCGCCAAATGCTTATTGCATGTGAAAACAAGCCCTCCTTCTCCTGTGACCATATTTTTATTTGAAAAGAAACTGAAACAGCCCAGATCGCCTAGGGTTCCGCATTTCTCGCCTCGATATTCTGCACCCGGGGCATGGGCAGCGTCTTCAACCACATAAAGGCCGTGCTTTCTTGCTATTCTCTTGATGGATGCCATGTCACACGGGTACCCGCCATAATGCATTACAACAACCGCCTTTGTTCTTCGAGTCACCTTTTTTGCGATTTCATCCGGGGAGATATTGAGATCATCCGTTCCTGAGATGTCTGCAAAAACAGGGGTTGCTCCTACATATAAAACGGCATTGGCGGTTGCGACAAAGGTGAGAGAGGGAAGGATCACTTCATCTCCCTTTTTCAAATCGAGGCAGGCAAGGGCAAGGTGCAGGGCGGCTGTGCCGTTTGAAACGGCAATCGCATCCCCTCCCCCCATATATTTTGAAAATGCCTTTTCGAACCTCTCCGTGACCGAGCCCGAGGAGAGCCACTTGGATCGAAGCACCTTCAGGACTTCCTGTTCCTCCTCTTTACCCAGATCAATGTCAGAAAGGGGGTATTTCCACATTATTATCGTGTCCGTGTCACGTGTCCGTGTCCGTTTAAATTATCGTGTCCGTGTCACGTGTCCGTCAATAAATTTCATTCTAAAGATTTAGCTAATCTGGTCAACATCTGACTGACTCTTTCATATTTCGGATTTAGGTTTGAATATTGTCCCTCAGATATGTATTTCAAATCTCTGGTTAATAACAGTTGATATTTTACTTCACCTGCAGAACCCTTGGCAATTCCAACAAATTGCCGATATTCCTTCGAACTTAACCGATGAGCCCCTTCCATTAGATTCATGGGCACAGAATAGGCCGCTCTTCTCATTTGTGAAATAAGTCCAAATTTTTCTTCTTCAGGAAAATTTTTTGTAAGTTCAAATATTTCTAATGCCAGCGTGTGAGATAGCTTGAACACATCTAAATCCTCCACTTTTCTCATGGGTATCTCCTTCCATGGATAAATAATTATAGTATTTCCAGGCACAGTCATGGTCTTTCGGTTTTAAATCTACGGACACGAGACACGGACACGCGTCACGAACACGTATTTTGTTTTGAATTCCCGGACACGCGTCACGGACACAGACACGTATTTTGTTTTGAACCTCCGGACACGCGACACGGTCACGGACACGCTTTTTATAGCGGATATCCCCCTACCTTAAATCGTGACAGATTCTTTCGATACCATTCGATCGTCTCCCTCAGCCCTTCTTCAAGGGAGTATTGAGGCGACCACTTAATTAGTTTCTGTGCCAGACCGGTGTCGGAAAGGAGTTGCATGACTTCGCTCTTGTCAGGCCTGATCCTTCGCTCCTCGGTCTCGATCTCTGCCTTCTTTCCCATTAAATGCAAAATGATCTTCACCAGTTCCTCAATGGCGACGTCCTGACCCGTCCCGATGTTGACCACCCTCCCAACCGCTTCATCACATTTTCCAACTTGAATGAACCCCCGGACTGTATCCCTGACATAAAGGAAATCTCTTCTGGGTTTCATATTCCCTATTCTTATCTTCTGGCCCTCAAGGGCCTGAGAGATAATGGTCGGGATGATCGCACGAAGCGACTGCCGGGGTCCAAAGGTGTTGAAGGGCCTGAGGGTGACAACAGGCAGACCAAACGAAAGATAGTAACTTTCTGCGAGTTTATCGGCAGAAATTTTGCTCGCCGCATAAGGGGATTGGGCCTGAAGAGGATGCTTTTCATCAATGGGGGCATACTGCGCGGTTCCATAGACTTCGCTCGTGGAGGTATGGATGATTCGTTCCACGGAATCCTCTTCCAGGCAGGCATTGAGGAGGTGGGCTGTGCCTACGACATTGGTCTGAACAAAATTGAAGGGATGAAAATAGGAGTAAGGGATTGCAATCAATGCGCCCAGATGAAACACCTTCTTACATCCCTTGACCACCTTTTTTACAGCATCCGGATCCTTCAAATCGCCGGGAATTACCTCAATTTGATGTTGAATCTCTACAGGAAGATCTTCCAGCAGGCCTTTCTCATTTCTTGAATTGTAGCGGACAAACGCCCTGACCTCCGCTCCCTGACGGACCAGCTCTTCGCAGAGATGGCTTCCAATAAACCCGCCTGCGCCTGTCACAAGAATCTTTGCCATAAAAACCTCTCCAATATTCGTGACTGGTGAAGGGTGATTGGTGATTCGTTATTTTGAGCGACGAGTCACGACTCACGATTCACAATTCACGTCATTTATTTTTCATACAACAACTTTTTCCTCATCTCCTGAAATTTCTTCTGTGCTTCTTCATAATCCTCATGTCTTCCGATGTCAAGCCAGAAGTCTCTCGATGGATAACAGGCCACCTTCTCTTTTGCCTGGAGAAGGGTCTGAATCAGCTCCGGGAAATCCAGGCGTTTCCGTTCACGAAGATATTTCAGAGCCTTCTTCTCAAACACATAAATCCCCATGCTTACGGAATAGGAGAGATTCGGTTTCTCGATATATCGGATTAACCGATTCTTGGCGTCACATTCCATCACACCCAGCTCGACCTGGATGTTTTTCCGACTCATGGCAATGGTGATCAGGGCTTTCTCTTTCCGGTGATAACGCATCAATGTTTGATAATTGAGGGCGGTCAGGACATCTCCGTTCATCACCAGAAAGGTCTCCGGAAGATTGGGGAGAAGGGAGAGGGGACCGGCTGTCCCAAGGGGTTGTTCCTCCTTCGAATAGGCAATGCTCACCCCATATTTTTCACCATCGCCGAAATAGGCTGAAATCAGAGGTTGGGACTGGGGGCTTACAGTGAAGATTAAATCTTTTATTTTGAAATGGGCCAACTGCCTTACAATGACCTCAAGGATCGGCATCCCGTCAATAGGCATCAGTGGCTTTGGGAAAACAGTGGTGTAAGGAGCGAGCCTCGTTCCCTTTCCGCCTGCCAGAATGATTGCTTTCATTGGTACCCCCATAATACCGAGACCGTGTCCGTGCCCCGTGTCCGTTAATAAATTTCATTCTAACGATTTGGCTAATTTGGTTAACATTTGACTTACCCGTTCGTATTTCAATGCCGCTTCACTGGAACGCGTCACGGTCACGGACACGTATTTTGTTTTGAATTCCCGGACACGCGCCACGGTCACGGACACGATCCTTATACATAGTCTTTCAAAAACCGCTCCGCGCTGGTTTCCATATCGAACAGCTTCAGCAACTCTTCCCGCTTGTTCTCCTGTCCAGGGTTTC
>CAKZKY010000505.1 GCA_937124575.1 uncultured Pseudomonadota bacterium
TCTACCAGGTGAAAATGCTAAAACCAGTGGACAGCAAGCTCAAGGTAAAAGTGGGAAGTCAGGCTCCGGACTTTACACTTCCTTCAGTCGCTAGGGACAAGGTGACCTTGAGCCAATATCGAGGAAAGAAGAACGTCGTTCTCTCTTTTGTGCCTGCAGCCTGGACGCCCGTCTGTTCGGATCAGTGGCCTGGCTACAATATCGTGAAAGATACGTTCGAACAGAACAATGCCATCCTTTTAGGAATCACTGTGGACAATATCCCTACCCTTTTTGCGTGGACCAATCAGATGGGGAAGTTATGGTTTCCTATCCTCTCCGATTTCTGGCCTCATGCGGCTGTGGCTAAAAAGTATGGTGTCCTCCGGACCGATGGGGTCTCAGAACGGGCACTCTTTGTCATTGATAAAAAAGGTATCATTCGATACATAGACGTCCACGATATTAATAAGAGGCCTCCCCTCGAAGACCTGGTGGCCGCGCTGGAAAAAGTGAATCAGCGGTAAACCATAACGATGGACCGATGAGCAATAAGGCCCATCGTCATATGTTAATGATTTCTCCCGCGATTTTTTCTCCGATAGTTAGAATGCCAAGTGTGGCACTGTGCCAGAAAGAGCGTGTGGGAGAACCAGGGTTAAAGAAATAGATATTCTTCACGAGATGATTGGCTGGAGTATGGGTATGGCCATAGACGATCGCATCCAATTCATCGAATTCTACTCGGATGCGTGACTCGATTCCGAAGGGTGGTCCCCCTCCATGGATCAAACCGATTCGAAACCCTCCTATTTCAATCACCCGCTTATGTGGAAAAGCCTTTTGGACGGGTGGTGGATCCATATTCCCGCATACGGCGATCAACTCTCTGACCCCTGAAAGGTACTCCGGTATAGACCAGTCCACAAAATCTCCAACATGGAAGATTTTTTCGACATCTCTGAAATGGAATTCGATCATCTTCTTGAATTCCGAACTCGGTTCACTCAAATGGGTATCAGAAAGAACACCGATCTTCATAATTAGGGACACTTCCCTATTTTTTTACTATCCCGCTTTTTGGGGACGACCAACTCTCTTAGCCAAAATACCCCGACCAATTATTTTCCCAATATTTTTTATAAACTCCTCTTGTCCAAGAACTCTACCTGTTGATGTTACTTTTCTAATCTGACTGTCTACCAAATTGTCATCTTTCCTCAAAAAATTGAGATAGGCATTTATCTTGTTCTCTTCCAACCAACTTTTACCAGAAAGAGTACTGTCCTTGATCTTCAACAAATGAGCCCTCGCACTTGACCAAGGATAATCTTCTGCCTTCTTAACAATATCAACTCTGACAGGGTTATTTTCAATATAACGGGCGACTGCCCACAGATAAGTATCTTCTTCGATAACCGTAGAAAAGAAACGGTTCTGCCAAAGCCTTCCACTTCTATTGTATCGACGATTAAAATATTGTGTGTATACCAAGTTTGTAATTCCTATCCCTTTTGCGAGAGATTCTTCTTGTCTGGGAACTACAAGAAGATGTATATGATTGTTCATCAAGCAGTAAGCCCATATCTCGAAATACCATTCGTCACGATATTTGCAAAGAAGCCTTAAGTAAAATTTTCTATCCTCATCATCGAAAAAGACCGTCTCCCTATTATTCCCACGCTGGGTGATATGGTGAGGGTAATTGATAACACAAACTCTCGCTATCCTAGGCATGGGGTGAAAATATTATAAATACAAAGAATTGTCAAGAAAAATAGGGAAGTGTCCCTAATTTTATTTCTTGGTGATCTGAGTTATAATGAGGTTGTGGTGATTGGTCGAAGGAAGAAGGCCCTTGTCCATATTGCAAAAGAGGACCTCCATCTCGATGAAGAATCTTATCGTCAGATTCTAAAGGGAGTGGCAGGAGTCGAGAGTTCAACCCAGTTAAACAGAGAAGGGTTTCAAAAGGTGATGAGACGCTTCCAGGAAATGGGATTTAAAGGTCTCTTGCCGAATCCTTATCATCCCTCACCCAAAGGAAGGCTCATTCCTTCGGACAGTTCTGCTGGACAGGAATCGATCACTTCAAGCCAGTGTGACTTCATCTCCTATTTGCTGGATGAGTTGAATTGGGGAGAGGACCATTACCATGCCTTCTGCAAACGTATCATCAAAAGTTCAGCCCCGCAGACCAAAAGGGACGGCCAGAAGATCATCATTGGTTTAATGGCCATTATGAGAAAAAGGGCTTTAAGTCATCAAAGGAGAAAATCATGAAAAAATATATCCTGATCGGTCTCATCTTCCTATTGATTGCTTCTCTTGGAATTATCACTCTCGGAAAGGAGAAGTACCCCGCCTTCGTCGAGATGGAGGTGAAGGGCGTTAGGATTGATCCAGTGAGTCAGGGTCCGGTGGTCATCCTCGCTGATAAAGAGGGAAAAAAAGGGCTACCCATTTGGATCGGCCTTGTTGAAGCCAATGCCATCAATAAAGAACTCAATCAGGTCTCTTCTCCAAGGCCCATGACCCATGATCTCCTCCACTCCATTCTGTTGCAGACCCATGTGAAGGTGAAGGAGGTCAAGATCGTAGAGCTTAAAGAGCAAACCTATTATGCCACCCTCTTTCTTATCCTGAACAAGGGGGTGATCGAAGTGGACGCTCGACCGAGCGATGCTATAATTCTGGCCCTAAAATCGAAAGCCCCGATTTATGTCTCTGCTAAAGTGTTGGAACAACAAGGACTTGCACTATCCCGAAAGGAAGAGAGGGGAGAACGACACGGGATCCGAATTCAGGAGCTGACCCCTTCCCTGGCCTCTCACTTCAACTTCAAGGGAGATAAGGGCGTTTTGGTGTCGGAGGTCATTCCTGGGAGTATTGCACAGGCTGCCGGGATTAAAGCTGGAGACATCATTACTAAAATCAATCTAAAAGATATAGAGGGTGTTCATGAATTTGAAGAGGTATTGGATAAGATGAAGCCAGGCAGTTTGGTCCGAATTCTTCTCTTTAGGGATGACACTTATCAGGAAATCAATCTGAATCTAAAACCCTGATCTTCAATTTAAGAGTCGTTTGACGATAGGGATCTTAAAGAACGGAACGCCTTCTTCCTTTAGAATGACCTCTTCCTCAGTCGTTGCCGTCCCACGAATGTTTCTCTTTTCTGCCTCACCGTAATGGATTTTCAGCGCCTCCTGGGCAAACTGGGCACCCACATCTTCGAAGTGCTTGTCCACAAACTCATGGATCATCTTCAATGCCTGCTGGGCAACTTCCTCTCCCTTCTTTCTCTCTCCGTCACTCTTCTTGATCATAAAAGGAGAGAAGGTTTTCACCACTTTGGTATCGTTGCAGATCGGGCAGTTGATGATACCAGCAGACTGCTGTTCCTCATAGGAAGCGCTGTCCTTAAACCAGCACTCGAACAGATGGCCATTTGAACAGATGAGATCGTAAGCAATCATCCTCTTCTCCTAAATATTTATTTAACACCTAAGACCATACCTTTTCAATCCTTTTTTAAAATTGCATAAGGGGCAAAAACCATTTAGAATTTATTTTATGAGAGAGGAGGCCACTATGAGAAAGAAGGTTTACACACGACGAATCATATTATTTCTCTTCATACTTCTTCTATTCCCATCATTAAGTGTTGCCAAGAAGAAGGTGGAGTACGTCGGAAGAGAAACTCTCAATTTTACCCTTCCCTCCACGAGCGATCGGGTGATCAATTATGCTGAGGACTATTACGGAAAGTATCATCTGATTATCACTTTCTTCCCGGCAGCCTATACACCCATCTGAACAGGTGAGATGGAGGGTCATCAGAGGAATCTCTACCTCTATGACCGCTTCAACGCCCGGGTTCTGGGCGTCAGTGTGGATGATGTGAATACATTGAAAAATTGGGCGAAAAGTTTGGATCTGACCTTTCCGCTCCTCTCCAATGTGACCGGTTTTCTTGGCGCTTCATTCGGTGTGGAACCCTCGCCTGAGATCAAAGGATTTCCAGTATTTTCAAGACGGACCGTGATCATCGATAAGACAGGAATCATTCGCTATGTGAGAGATGGGTCACCCAATTATAAAGACATTCTCCTTTTCCTTAAAAAACTGAACCAGGAGAGTCGATCAGACCCGACTACGGGAGGAAAACCATGAGGAGAAAAATATTTTTGAGCCTATGTTCTTTGTTCATCATCCTTTCTTCACTTTCTGGATGCGCAACGATGGGAACATCACCTCCACCTAGGCCTTATGAGGTAACACCCAGGGGAACGGTCATCTATGCAGGCGAATTTGAATTTATGCTTCCTCCCATGGGCTGGAAACTCTTCTGGCCAGAAGGAGAGGGAGAAGAAGAATTTGCTTTCGGATTTATGAAGAGAGACCCCGGCCCTTTCCCATCTCAATCGGTATTCGCCTACGATGAGGAACCCTTTGGATATTCTACAAAGTTTGAGGAGCGAGAGAAGGAGTTCTTTAAACGATTCCTCTGGAATGCCATTCTCCAGTTTCAGGTTCTGGAGAGGGAAAAGGTTCAAGTCATCGGTGGAGAGGGTTGGGCTGTGACTGTGGAAGGAAAAGACCTGGTTAAAAGAGAGAAGGCAAAAGCAAAGGTGATCTTTGGAAAACGTGGAGAACGTGTGGTGGCCTTCTACATCACCCAGTGGAGGCCCATAGATGGGACCTATGATCTTTCAGCCTTCAAAACCTTTGAGAAATTCGTAGAATCCTTCAGATATTTGAAAAAATCTTTTTACCAAACGCTATAAATACAGCCGTATCCCTGGACTGTATCGTAGCTATTGAAAGGTGGGAAGAAATGACACAATTAAGAGTCAATCAATCTGTCATAGAAATCGTGCAGGGGGACATCACCCAGCAGGATACGGAAGCGATTGGCAACGCAGCCAATTCCCGATTAGCCGGAGGTGGTGGAGTGGATGGGGCCATCCATCGGGCAGGCGGACCCTCCATTATGGATGAGCTGAGGGCAAAGTATAAGGGTTGCCCAACAGGTTCCGCAGTGATTACAGGAGGAGGGAATCTCAAAGCCAAGTATGTGATCCATGCTGTTGGTCCCATCTATTCTCGATCTTCCAAAGATGCTAAACTTCTTTCGAGCGCTTACCGAACGAGTCTTGAGCTCTGCACCCAGCACAAAATTTCCTCGATTGCTTTCCCTTCGATCAGTACGGGCGTCTATGGTTATCCAGTTGAAGAAGCCTCAAGGATTGCCCTTGATACTGTTAAGGAGTATCTAAAAGGCCATCCAGAGATCAAACTGGTCAGGTTTGTTCTCTTTGATAATAAAACCTTTAAGGTTTATGAAGATGCCCTAAAGGAAATGGAATTAATCTCTTAGATTTTCAATAGGTTAGCTCTCTATCGGTCTATTGAGGACGGGTTTAGAAAATTAGACCTGATCATTTCAAAGATT
>CAKZKY010000506.1 GCA_937124575.1 uncultured Pseudomonadota bacterium
GTAAGAGTCGTCCTTCGTCTTAGCGAAGCGGTCATCCGTCGTGCCTCTATGATTTAAAAAGATGCCAGCTAACTTGACCCCTCAATATTTAGAAGCTGAGGCTAAATTTAAACAGGCGAAGTCCGTTCCCGAAAAGATCAAGGCCCTTGAGGTCATGATGGCGATCATTCCAAAACATAAGGGGACGGAGAAGCTTCGAGCCCAATTGAAATCCCGTATGGCCAAGTTAAAGGAGGAACTTCAGAAAAGGCCTGCGGTGAGCCGGGCCGAGCAGGCTTTTAATATTAAAAAAGAAGGGGCAGCTCAAGTCGTTCTTCTTGGCCTTCCCAATTCGGGGAAATCGAGCCTCTTTACTTGCCTCACCCATGCCCCTTCTGAAGTAGCCGATTATCCTTTCACTACGCAGAGACCTATTCCGGGGATGATGAGATTTGAGAATATCCAGATTCAACTGGTGGATACCCCACCGATCCAGATGGACCGGATCGAACCTGGATTTCCCAATCTCATCCGGAATGCCCATACCCTTCTTTTGGTACTGGATCTGACAGATGATCCTGTTTTCCAGATGGAGATCCTTCAGGAGGAGTTGAACCGAATGAGGATCAGATTCGGAGATAAAGATACGACCCATATCCTGGGGGAAGGCTGGGTTTTTAAGAAGGCATTCCTTCTCGGGAATAAGGCAGATCTCAAGGAAGCGGCCGAAGGATTTCGGGCACTGGAGAACCGTTTCAAGGACCAATTTACGATGATCATGGTTTCTGCGAAAGAGGAGATGAATGTTGAAGAGGTGAAGAAGGAGATCTACCGCAGCCTGGATATTCTCAGAGTCTATACCAAAATTCCAGGCAAAGAACCTGACCTGACTGAACCTGTCATTCTCAAAAAGGGGAGCACGATTGAGGATGTGGCTCTTTCCGTTCATAAAGATTTTGTCGCAAAGTTGAGGTATGCGAGGATCTGGGGATCTGGAAAATTTGACGGCCAGATGGTGAAGCGTGATTATAAGGTGAGCGAAGGAGATGTGATTGAACTCCATATTTAATCCCCCCAAAGGGATTCAGTTCGGAGTAACGAGTTCAGAGTTCGGAGAACAGGGAAGATAGTAAGGAGTTAGAGGCAATGGGTTTAGGGGTTTTTGAGAAACTGTCAAGTGTTTTCCATTTTACAAAATTACTCCGAACCCAGAACTCCCTGCTCCGAACTTATCATTTTATGACCAGAAGAAATTTTTTCAGGTGGGTGATGGGGGTGTCATGCCTCCCATTATTTCCTTTCTCTATTCGAACAACAGAAGCAAATTCTCCTCCTTCCCCCAAAGGGAGTAAAAGCTCGATTGCCGAGTTCTTTAAAGGAGAAGAGCTCTCTTATGAAGTTGGGTTTTGGCTTTTTAAAAGGGCCGCATTAGGGAAGTTGAGTTTTAAAGAGGCGGAGAAGAGGGGACGTTACATAGCCATACTGCAGACAGAGACGTTGGGTGTTCTGGGGTTTGTGGCACGGTACCGAACGGATACATACCGTTCTGTGATGGAAGAGGTGGATGGGGGAAGACGTCTCCGATCGCTTTCCTTTGAAGAGGATGTCAAAGTGGGGGAAAAATTGAGAAGAAGGACCCATGTTTTTGATTACCAGAAGATGCGGTGGATTCAGATAAGGCGGAAAAGGGATGGAGCTTTCGTTAGGACCGAAGAAGAGATCCCTTCTGGAAAGACCTACGATGATTTTCTGACCGCCTCTTATAATTTTCGTTATGGTGTTTACGGAGAGATCGAGAGAGGGAAGAAATATGTTGTTCCCACTTTTCCGAAGAAAGGTCCTTCCAGTTACGAGGTGAGAGTGGCAGGGAAAGAGGAGGAAGAAAAGAGGAGAAAATCGGAAAAAGTGAAGGACGGAAAGGATTACTTTGTCAAACTATTTCTCGATCCGGAGATTACCCATTCCCAAGAGGGTCTGATCGAAGGATGGCTTTCGAAAGATCTCTATCCCATGGAAGGAACAATCAAAGATGTGGTTCTCTTCGGCGATGTGACCGGGAGGCTCATCCAAAAAGTTCGGAGTCATTAGTTCGTAGTTCGGAGTGAAAATGAAATACTTCGAACTCCTGACTCCGAACTCCGAACTGAAAACATGGATACCCATTCACGTTATCTTAGGATTCATCGGAAGGATATTGCCTTTTTGAAATTTATCATTGAATCGCATGAGGGGATGGCCGTTGTGCGGACAAAAGACCCTCATGAGGCAATTGTGGAGTTGATGGTGGCCCCAGGCTGGGAGAAGGAAGTGGAAGAGGTATTGGAAGGATTAAGGAAGGAGATCCCCATTGAAAACGTGTCTCATGCCAAATTTCAAAATCCAAATGCCAAATGAAGGTCCCAGCTCGAATTCCAAATATTTTTAAAATTTGGGCTTTCGATTCGATTTGAAATTTGGACTTTGGAATTTGACATTGATTTTGAGTGAGGCGAATAGATTGATAGATCAAATTCCATATGAAAAAATTTTAAAGGAGGCCCTTAAGGAGGGTGGGGAGTTTGCGGATCTCTTCTTTGAGCAGACCTATTCAGTCGTTGTCGTCTGTGAGGAGGACCGCATCGAAAAGATGATTTCGGGACAGGACACTGGAGTGGGCCTCCGGGTTCTCTTTGACGGTAGGACTTTTTACAGTTTTACAAACCGCATCACAGAAGATGATCTTCTCGATCTGGCCAGAGTGGTCAATCGTGCGGTAAAAGAAGATCGTGGGGAAGGAGTCTTTAACCTCCTTCATCCCCAGGGCACCTCTCTTTTAGCTCCCTCGATCTATGGTCCTCGCTCACCCATTGAAAAGCATCCTCAGGGAATTCCGATTCAAGAAAAAGTTTCCATGGTGAATCGGGCCAATGAGGTGGCACGAAAGATCGATTCTCGTGTCCGCCAGGTTAAGGTTCTTTACAGAGATGTAAGCCAGTGCCTCTCCATTGCCAACTCAGAAGGTCTATGGGTTGAGGGGGAGAGAGTGGGGACGGTCTTTTCGGTTCAAGTCGTTTCCGTTCAAGAGGATGTCATCCAGACCGGATACGAACCTGTCGGCGGAACGATTGGCTTTGAGCTCTTTGGCCTTTTTCCTCCGGAGAAGGTGGCTGAGAAGGCAGCCCGGAGATCACTTCTTATGCTTTCAGCCAGGAAAGCTCCTATGGGTAGAATGGCAGTCGTCCTCTCAAGCGATGCCGGAGGCACGATGATCCACGAAGCGATTGGACATGGACTTGAGGCAGACTTGGCTCAGCAGGGCCTTTCTGTCTATTCAGGAAAGATCGGAGAGAAGGTGGCCTCTCCTCTGATCTCAGTAGTGGACGATCCTACCCTACCACAAAAGAGAGGTTCCTATGCGTTTGATGATGAGGGGGTGATCTCTCAGAGGACCGTATTGGTGGAAGAAGGAGTTTTGAAGAACTATCTTTATGACCGACTCAGTGCTCTCAAGGAGAACGTTTCTTCAACTGGAAACGGAAGGAGGGAGTCTTATCAGTTAAAGCCCATTCCAAGGATGAGTAACACCCTGATCCTTCCTGGGAAGAGAAAGCCCGAAGAGATCATCCGTTCCGTTGAGAAGGGGCTGTTCGTGAAAAAGATGGGAGGTGGCCAGGTCAACACGGTCAATGGTGATTTTGTCTTTGAAGTGAGCGAGGGATACCTGATCGAAAAGGGGAGTATCGGCGAAGCCGTCCGTGGAGCCATTCTGATCGGGAATGGGCCCCAGGTCCTCAAAGAGATCGACATGGTTGGTGACGATCTTGGCTTTGGGATCGGAACATGTGGAAAGGATGGTCAAGGCGTTCCGGTTGCCGATGCTCAACCGACTTTGAGAATTCCGGAAATTGTCGTAGGCGGTCGGGAGGAGACGACGAGATAAAGGGATGCTTATCCGGTGAGCATCAGGAAACTCGATGCAGGGATTTTGAAGCAATTGTCTGGGAATGCTTCACCCCTTTCAGAACGGTAGGTGATCTGGTAAAAAGGAATTCCGAGTCTTCTAGCAAAATATCTCCCCGAAGGACTGATTTCTGAATCCCCTTCCTTTGTTTCGAAAAGTGCCATCGGTCTGTTATCTTTAATCAAGACAAAGTCAATCTCGCGCTTTTCTTTGTCCCGAATATACATGATTTCAAAAACTCCCAAACCCATCTCTGTGAACCTGGCAGCCATCCTCACAAGACTTACTGCTATAAGGTTTTCAAATCGCTTTCCATGATCTGGAAGGCTGGACCAGTCAAAAAAGAAGAGCTTTACTTCTTTCCTAATTGAACGGAGGATATTTCTGTGCCATGGGCGGACGGTAAATACCAGATAGAGTTCCTTGAGAATATTGATCCAATTGACCAAAGTACTATGATGATACCCCAGGTCTTCTCTTAATGAATTGATGCTGAGAGGGGATCCAACTTTTGAAGGGAGGATGTCAATGAGGTTTTCGAGGCCCCTGATGTCAGAGATTCTTGAAAGATCCTGGACCTCCTCCCTTGTCAGCAATGTTTTATACTCCTTGATCCATCGCTGATGGAACTTCGCCGAAGCTTTTAAGAAAGGCTCTGGAAACCCTCCAAAAGTCAGGAGGTTCTTAAGAGCCTCTTCGACGTTTTTATTACTTCCCTTCCTCACATGTTGCAGCAGTAGCTCGCCGTCAACAATGGGACAGTCTTCTTCAAGAACCCAGGAGAAATCACCCACAGCCTCTGGAAGCCCCAGAGGAAACATCTGAAAGGAAAAGTATCTGCCGACAAGGGAATCCCCTGACTTTCTATAAAGCCCCAGAC
>CAKZKY010000507.1 GCA_937124575.1 uncultured Pseudomonadota bacterium
TCAATGTCCCTGCCAATTGATGTTTTCGCTCTTCCAATCTTGGGAAAAGTTGATATACCCACTCCATCGTCTTCTTCCTCACCTTTTTCGCCTTTGGGAATTGGGATCCCATCTCCAAATTCTCCATCACTGTGAGACTGGGGAAAAGCTGGCGCCCTTCGGGAATCTGGACGATGCCTAAGGAAACAATTTTCGAAGAGGGGTATTGGTGAATGGGCTCCTGGCCAAACCGGATTTCCCCTCGCTGAGGCCTTAAAATACCAGAAAGGGTCATCAGTATAGTTGACTTTCCGGCTCCATTGGAACCTACAATTGAGACAATCTCCCTTTGATTCACTTCGAGGGAAACGCCTCTTAAGGCCTGAAGGTCACCGTAAAAGACTTCAATCTTCTCAACCTTGAGCACCCAAAAACTCCTCTCGCCCGTACTCTTCTCCCAAGTAGGCTTCAATGACCTGTCGGTTCTTCACGACCTCGTGAGGAGGCCCTTCGGCGATCTTTTCTCCGTAGTTAAGAACGATCACTCTTTTTGAAAGAGCCATCACCCCTCTCATGACATGCTCGATGAGGAGAAGGGTGGTTCCTTTCCGATTCACCTCCATCAAAAGACGGATCAATTCATCAACCTCGGTCGGGGTGAGCCCTGCCATCACCTCATCAAGGAGGAGAAGCTTCGGCTCTGTAGCCAAGGCCCTGGCCAGTTCCAGTCTTTTACGATGCGGAAGGGTCAGGCCCATAGCCAGGGTATCCTTCTTATCCTTTAACCCTACAAATTCGATAATCTTTAAGGCCTTCTCACTAGCTTCCCTGATCGTCTTTGCCCGGTTCAGGGCAGCCACCACCACATTGTCCAGAACGGTCAGTTCGAGGAATGGTTTGACCAGTTGAAAGGTTCTGACCATCCCCTTCTGGCAGATCTGGTGAGGTTTCATGCCGATAACTCTTATTCCATCAAACCAGATCTGTCCAGAATCGGGTCTTAGAAAACCTGTAATCGTATTGAAGGTGGTCGTCTTTCCGGCCCCGTTGGGACCGATGATCCCCAGAATCTCGCCTGCCTCTAAATTAAAAGAAACTCCGGCGACGGCTTTCAATCCGCCAAAACTTTTTGAGACGTCTTTTAATTCCAACAGGAACAAACCGCTACCCCTTAGAGACCCACTCTCCTTGAGCCGACCAGGAGAGGAGATAGAGCCTTCTTAAGATAGGAAAAGATGCCGCCCGGAAAGAACATCGCCGCCAGAATCAACAGGAATCCATAAATGACGATATGGATCCCTTCGAATCCCACCTTGGCAAAGTAAGACCGAGCCACCTCCGAGAGAGGAGTCATTAACAGTGAACCAATGAAGGGTCCAAATGTCGTGCCCAAACCTCCGATGATGGGCCTCATGATGATTTCAATGGAAACCCACATCGACATCACGCTGGTTGGATGGAGGTAAAAGATGTAGTTAGCATAAAAGGTCCCCCCCAGTGCGGTCATAAAGGAACTGATCCCGACGGCAACCATTTTATACTTAAAGGCATTGATCCCGATGCTTTCGGCCGCATCCTCATCCTCCCGGAGGGCATTAAAGTAGCGTCCTAATTTTGAAACCTCGATCCCCCTGACCACGATGAGGGAAAAGATGACATAGCCCATCCCGATGTAGTAATAAGGGAGATTTCCTCTGAAATGGAAATTCGTCCATCCGGGTTTAAAATCCACGAAGAACCCCATCATGTGGCCCAGGGGCTTCAGGTGGAGGGCGATGAGCCTTCCAATCTCTGCAAAGGCGATCGTGAGAAGCACGAAATAGATTCCCTTTAAACCAAACCGGAACCCCAAAAACCCAATGGTCAAACCGACCAGGGCAGCGCCAAGACCACCGATCCACATACCGATCCATGGAGAGAGGCCAAGATCCATGGCCAGTTTTGTTGAGATATAAGCCCCGATACCCATATAAAGGGAATGGCCGAGGGAGATGGGACCGGTATATCCCGTGAGGATATTCCAGCACTGGCCGAGATAAGCATAAAAGAAGATCATCACAAAAATACCGAGGATGTAGTCGGTCAAAAAAAGGGGGAGAGCTAAGAGAATTAAAATGACCAGTCCGATGAGGGAATAGATCTTCCTCATTAACCCTTACCTCCGAAAAGCCCCTGGGGCCGAAAGAGAAGGATCAATACCATGATGGAAAAGCTGATAATCTGTTTTAACGAGCTGGGGATGAACACCGTTCCCAGAGATTCCGCAACACCGATGATCAGGCCTCCGAGCATGGCACCAGGAAGGCTTCCCATTCCACCCAGGATGACGATCGCAAAGGAGGTCAGTTTAAAGGGGAATCCCACATGGGGAGATGTTGGGATTAAAGGAACCAACAAGGATCCAGCCACTCCCACACAGGCCGCCCCAATCCCAAAACAGACTCCATAGACTTTATTCACATCGGTTCCGACCAGAAGGGCTCCTGTCCGGTTGTCTGCAGAGGCGCGGATCGCCTTGCCCAAGTCGGTATATTTCAGGAAAAGAAAGACCAGAGTGGCAATCAGGATGGCTATTCCGAAGGCAAGGAGCCTTGGCACGTCAATCATGACACTGCCCAACCACACCGTGCTCAGTGAATATTTTGTGTGGGGGCTATGGGGGTCGGGTCCCCAGATGATCTGGGCAAGGTTCTCAAAAACCATCATCACTCCGACCATGGCGATAACCTGCATGGATTCATGAAAAGGCATGATCCGGTTGACGACCGTCCTCTGGATAATGTATCCGATAACAAACAGACAGGCCGCGCTCATCAAAAATGAGAAGAAGGGATCAATTCCTGTCAACCTCATGGTAGTCAGAGCGATGTACATACCCCAGGCCAGCATCGCACCGTGGGCGAAATTGATGACCTTCATCACGCCAAAAATGAGGGAGAGGCCTAAAGCGATCAGGCTATAGACCCCTCCCATCAAGAAACCTGATATGACGAGTTGTAAAAGATATGTGGGATCCACTTATCCCCTTTCCCAGAGTTGTGGAGCTGGGAATATGTAGTCGGCTTCCGCGGCCTCTTTGGGAAGCACGACCTTAATCTCCCCTTTCAGTATCTGGATCATGGCCGAAGTGGCATTCGGATTATCTCCATTGGCCGCAAACTGAACCGGACCTCCGACCATCGGGTTTTCCCTATAGTCCGTCTTTCTTAAGGCCTCGAGAAGATCCTCTGGCTTCGTTGACTTCGCCCTCTCCAGGGCATCAGCAATCACCATCACTCCAAGGTAGGCATAACCGGAGTTGGTGTCCACATATTTGCCGGGATAGAGTTTGGAAAACCGTTCATTGATCTCTTTAAATTTGGGGCTTCGGGGATTAACCCAGGGAACATTGTTCAATACAAAATCGGCCAGTTTCCCCACATCCCGGATGAACTCTGGTTCATAAAGGCCCGGGGCACCAGGACTGACAATCCCCAAGAGTTCCACTCTCTGTTTAAAAAGTTCTCGAATCAGGATTTTAGCATCTCCAGGCCTTGTCACGGGACAGAGAATATCAGGCTTCGCTGCCTTGACCTTTGCCACCTCTGCGGAAAGGTCTGCGACACCCACTGGATATTCGATATGTTCAACGACCTCGGCTTCGAAGGGGAGTTTTTTACCCTTAATATGATCAATCCATGCTTTTCCTTGCACGCGGCCGAACAAATCCCCCGTATTCGTCACAGCAATCCTCTTTATCGCCACCTTCTTTTCCTTCACGATTAAACCGATGTATTCGCCCATGTTTTTCATAAAGGTGGAGACGGTGGGGAAGCATCGAAAGGTATATTTATATCCTCTCTGGGTAATCGCATCGGCGGCGGCGATATCAATGACAAAGGGTATTCCCCTCGCTTCGCAAAGCGTTGCGATCGCCATCGCAATCCCGCTCATGAAGGGACCGACGATACACACCGCCCCATCCTTAATCAGTCGCTCAGCCTCCATTCGACCCACTTCTTCTTTGGCCTCACTATCTCCTAAAAGCAATTTTAATTTTGCACCTCCCATAGATTTGATCCCGCCCCTGGCATTGATTTCATCAGCGGCCATCTGGTTTCCTCTCCGGCAGGCAATGCCGATATCCGCAAGAGGACCTGTTACGGGTTGGATCGATCCGATTAGAATCTCCTTGGGCTGGGCGCGCAGGACAGCAGGAAACCCTGAAATGGCCGTGGTAGCTCCTACGGCTGCCGAATACTTAAGAAATGTCCGACGATTCATCTTCTTCTTCATAAAACTCCCTCCTTTCTATATGGTGAAAATATTTCTCTTCCCTAATGAAAGATACCTATAATGAAAGATACCTAATATATCCCAAAGTCCCTGCAACTTGTCAAGCCCTGTTTAAAAAGAGAAGGAAACTTGACAATTTTAATAAGGTAGGTTCTAATTGACAACGGTCAAGACATCGTTCACAAAGTTAGCAGTCAGGACATCGTTCACAGACGTTCTTAGACAATCGAATAGCCACAGCCTGTTATATCATGGACACCCAATCTTTATCTAAGGAGGTGTCCATGAAAAAGAAACGTTTGAAGCAACAACGGGCCTCAGCAGTGGAAAGATATCTAGCCGGAGAGGATCCATCAAGTATCTGTGTTTCCCTGGGCAAAACGACCCGATGGTTGTACAAGTGGTTAGCACGATACACCCCGGATGATCCAACGTGCTTTGAAGATCGGTCTCGGCGACCGCTTACCAGTCCCTACGCCTCGGCAGAGGGAGAATATCCCGGTTTGGTTTCTTCTGGCCTGTGCCGTTCAGATGAAACTCCACCGGA
>CAKZKY010000508.1 GCA_937124575.1 uncultured Pseudomonadota bacterium
ACAAGGTTCCACCGGTTGAAAGCGCGCTGACCTGGACATTCCATACCATCCAAGTTGGACTTGAGATGAAGAGAGGAACATCCTGCTCTGTCAGATCGAAGTGTAGAAAATGGGTCTTTAAGTGGACGATCAGTGTTCCGGTTAACCCATGCACGATACATTTTGGCTTGCCGGTGACTCCTGAAGAAAAGAGAATAATATGGGGGTGATCAGGTGGTAATTGTTCGAATTGGATTTCTAAGCCTTTCTCTTTCGAGATAAAATCTTCATAATAAATGGAATTGGGAATCGAGCCGATATCTGGTTTCTCGTTGATATAAGGGATGAGCACCACCTTTTTAAGTGAAGGGATGCCATTGACAACTTGAGCGACATTAGCAGACGTATCGAACCTTTTCCCTTTAAAGTAGTAACCATCGGAAGTTATTAGCACTTTTGGTTCGATCTGAGTAAAACGATCCAGTGCTGCCTGAACCCCTAACTCCAGTCCGCCGGAGGCCCATATGGCCCCAAGGCTTGAGGCTGCCAGCATTGCCACGATACCTTCCATCAGATTAGGAAGATAACCTGCGACTCGATCTCCTGGCTTAATCCCTATCTCTCTTAGAGACTTTGCAAAGGCTGCGACCTGGTTATAAAGCTCAAGATAGGTCATTGTGGCTCGTTTCTTATCCTCTCCCCTAAAGATAAAAGCGAGATGGTCGTCCCTTCTTCTTAATATATTCTCAGCATAGTTTAGCCTTGCCCCCATAAACCATTTTGCTCCGGGAAATTTGTTAACATCATCGATCACTTTTTCGTATTTTTTAGATGCTTTGACTTGGCCGAATTCCCAGACCGCGCTCCAAAAATTGGGTATGTCCTCTATAGACCAGCGGTAGAGTTCTTCATAGTTAGAAATATTTTTATGATATGCCTCGTTTACAAATTTTATAAACCGAATTAAGTTGGTCTTATTTACTTTTTCTTCACTGGGTGAATAGATTGGTTTACTTTTATTCCCTTTCATAAAGCCTCCAGATCGTTTTGTTGTAATTCCGAAAGAGGATGAGGATTATCCTTCCTATCTCTCCATTAGACCCTTCTTGTTTCTTTAATGGAAAAGAAACCCACCTATTTTAAAAGCTTCCCAACGCCCTCTTTAAAGTCGCGGGCTTCGTTAACCCGTTTATAGGAGTACATCACAGCTAAGATCTTCGCTCTTTTCTTCCCGATGCTTCTGCCACTATGAGGGATGATCGAATCGAAATAGATACTATCCCCTTCGTTTAATATGTATTTTTTCCCATCATAGATAAACTCATGGGTCCCCTCGAGGACATACATGAATTCTTCACCTTCATGGGAAAAAACCCCTTTCTCCTTTAGGGCAGGCATGATGAGAAAGGGTTCCATGTTTTTCCCAATCTTCTTATGGGCCAGTGCTTCGTAGTGATATCCGTAAAAGGTTCCCCTCGAAATAACTTCCTTCCTTTCATTTTTTTTAACAATACAAAGATTGATGTTTTGGGGTCCTTGCGAATCCTCCATGAATAAGTAGCCAACATCGATATCAAGGGCATTCGCAATCTTCATGAGTGTCGAGAAGGGAGGGGCTTTCGCTGAATGTTCAATTTTAGATAGGTATCCCTTCGTGAGGCCAGTGAGCTTAGCTAAGCGATCGAGAGAAATTTTCTTGTTTTGGCGAGCCATTTTAATATTTTTGACAATTTGCTTCTCTTCCATACCTCACTCCTTTAAAAAGCCCCGAGGGTTGCCTGTGCTCAATCAACCTTCTATCTGGGCTTAAGCATGGATAAACCCGCCTTTCATTTTTGCTCAAATTCGGCCAAATTTATTGAGTGGAAATTCAAGAATCTGATTTTGAAAGCGTCCGAATGCTGTCAAGACAACTAAAAGAGAGCTCTCACAAACTGATTTTGCTCCCCGACGGATATTAATCAGTGTTATCAGAGATTTCTTGTCTTTTCAGAAATCTCTAATCCTTTTACAAAAATCGATATTTTCTAAAATAATTCAGCAGTGATTTCTGGTATCATAAAAGGAAACTCTTGTCAAGAGAAATTATTCTTGTTTTGAAAAACGATTTCTTATTCTTTAGGGTCTATGTTTCATTCCCCTTTTTTAAAGAGATCATAGGAGTCATTATCATGATCAAACCTTTAGGCCATTTTCAGGTTTTTTATCAAGAGTTTGCAGATATAGTCGTTTTTAGAAAGATAACTATATGAAATTAAAAAGTAAATACTTAATATTTAAAGGTTCGTAATGCGGTGTAACTCTACTATCATCTAGAAGGAGGCGCCATTAAATTGTGATGAGAGCTTATGATACTTCGATCGAGTGAAGATAGAACAGAGTTACCAACGGATTCATCCATTGTCCTCTTAATCACTATTTTCACAAAGAATATGATCGAAAAAATGTGGCTTTAAAAGGTATCATGATAGGAAACAGTTATCAGAAAAAATGGCTGTTGACTCCGTTGTTGCAAAAATGGGGGTTGGCGAGAAAGTTAGGTGTGGGAGGGGGTTGAACAGTCGTTAAGAGCACGGACGACAGCCATCGCAAAATCGGGGTGGTTGATATCGGAATTTACTTCAATGATTTCAATCTGCGGGTCCAAATACTTATGCAATGTTACTTCAAAAGCTCGGTCTGCATCCGGGTCATAGAGGGCTCCTCCCTCGATGCTCAGAGCAGAGAATCCCTTTTTGGGAATAATAAATTTGACCAACTTTTTGTTGGGATATCGATTCAACCTTTTCGCAACGGCCTCAGCAATCAGCTTCATTTCCTCAATGTTTGTCCTTGCCTGAACCCTTATAGGGTCCTGCACAAAGAGTTTTCTCTCTGATAATTTCTTGGTTGTCCAGAGGTGGTCATTCTTGTCCCTCCTTTCAATAGGGCCACAGCTGATCATTTCAAACCCACAGGGGGCAAGGATGTAAGGAATTGCGGAATGGATGGCTATATCCAAACGATCTGGCCCTGATGACCGGTTTCCGCCGAGAAGGAATTCGCTGTAGCTTGCTGGAACCAGGTCAATAAAAGCCTTAAAGAGTCCCTCGCGAGTAAAATCCATAGCCGCTCGATCACTCACTCCTGTAGCATGAAAGGAGACAACATTATAATCTTTTTCAAGGAGATTCCTTACATAGAAAGCTCCTTTTTCACAGAAGCCAAATTCGGTGATGGCAATGGTAGGTCTATTTCCCTCCATACTCGGTTCAAATCCTTCCACCATGCCACAGATGGCATTTGCTCCATTGATGGCCAGAGTTCTCACCATATGGTTTAGACCTACAGTGTCAACAACGCTATGCATCACGGTGATATCTCTTTGACCAAAATACTCCACAAACCGCCCTGCGTTGGCAGGCATGGCAGCCACACTCGAGATCAAGATTTTTGGCACCCCGAAAGGCAACGCCCTCATCGCCGTAAGGGATAGAAAAGAGCCTGTCATTCCACCAATTGCAATAATTCCCTGGAGTTCCCCCTTCGTATAGAGTTCGATGACCTTTTGGGTCAGGCCTCCAGCCATGAGAGAAGTAACCGTTTCCCTGTATTGCATCGGCAACCTTTTAATCTCTTCGATTGTGCTTCCTGCCAATTTCGCGATTTCAGCGCCGGTAACATCAGCCTTTATCGAGGGATTAATGGCTCCTGTTCCGATACTCACATCAATCAGGATAGCGCGGTGGTTTCGCTTCTCAATCTGTTCTTTGATAAGCTGAATAGCAGGTTCTCTTTCATCCAGCATTCCTACAATAACAATGGACATTGTTGATTTCCTTTCTTCCCTATCTCAACTGATACAATTTTATATGGGAGTAAGCAACTGGGCGGATTCGCATTAAGCATTCAGTCCCCCATCCACCATGTAGACACTGCCCGTCGAGAAGCTACTTTGATCGGAGGCGAGAAAGAGAACCCATTGGGCAATCTCCTCCGCTTGGGCATGGCGGCCCAAAGGGATTCGGTTGTTGATCATTTCAGTGGCATTCTGTCCAATAATCGAGCTGAGTCGTTCCTCAATCCCAGCCTGGAAAGTGTTGTCGATGGGACCCGGTGCCAGAATATTAACCCGAATCTTACGAGCTGCCACCTCCTTGGCAACTGTCCGCATCAATCCGATCAGCGCATGTTTAGATGTAGCATAGGCGCAGACGTTAGAGTCGGCTGTCACTCCCATGATACTGGACGTGATGATAATGCTTCCTCCATCCTTCATGTGAGGGAGGGCGTATTTGCAGGCGAGAAATGAGGCTCGGACGTTTACTGCCATGACGTGATCGAAAACCTCCTCTGGATATTCAGTAATTGGTTTAATGACCCCACAAATGCCTGCGTTGCTGAACAAAACATCAATCTTTCCCCATCGGGCAACGGTCTGATCAATATATTTTTGTGTCTCTTGTTTGTTGGATACATCCGCTTTCACGGTTCCCAGGCGATCAGGACCCGCATTTAGTGCTTTGGCCGCAGAGGCTAAATATTCTTGGTTATAATCAACCAGCATAACCTTGGCACCTTCTTCCAAAAGAAGCGTGGCACTCGCAAGGCCAAGACTGCCTCCCCCACCTGTGATAATACATACTTTACCGTCAACCTTCCCCATTTAGAACCCTCCTCTTGAATTTTTCTATCCATTTTAACCTAACACAAAGTTTTATAATAGACATATCAAAAATCACGTAACGTTAAAAGATTATTGTTTAACCCAAATCCCGATTTAAGAATTGCCATTTCAAGGGAACCGAAGCAATCTCGCCATTTTCGATGAGATTGCCAAGCA
>CAKZKY010000509.1 GCA_937124575.1 uncultured Pseudomonadota bacterium
ATACGAATTGGGTGAAGTTCGTTATACAACTTTAAATTCTCCAGATACATTTCTTTGATCTTTTCAAGATTCATCTTCTTCAAGGGATTCGATCCATCCCACTAAAATTTTTGTTTTAGGGTCATCGGAATATTTTTTCTCGGCATTTAAAGAGATGATCTGAGAATCATCTCGATACACGACCCCATTTAAACAATCTTTAACGAATTTGATCAGGTTATCGAGATCCGGCTTTTTGGTATGAGAGATCCAGCCCTGTTTCATCAATTTTTTTTGGGAAGCCGGGGAGGATTTAGGAATCGGCATTTCAAAGACAAGGACTAATCGAATAGGAACTTCAAGAGGCCTTTTTTTCCATTTTTGCTGGACATTTAAGATAAATCTTCCCTCCTCAGTCTGTTGGGGGTTATAGGTAATAACAAAATTGCCTTTTCTTGCGAATCGAGGTCTCTTCTTCGCTATCGGTTTGCCTGGTATTTCTAAAACAGCATAAGCTCCCATGACTCTTCGATTAAAATTTAGATATTGTTTCCTCCCTTTAAGAAGCTGACTTTCTCTTTCTCTGATTGACTCTTTTATTCTCTTCTTATCCTCCTCAAAGATGGATGAAATCTCAAAGGCCCTTTTGGGCAAAGGATGAAAGAGCAATTTGGGAATTCCCTTTCTTTTTTGAAATTCACCCTCTATTTTCATTTTTTCTTAAAAGCCCATATTTTTCCTTTATTCGGAGGAGATCTCTTTAAATAGACCCCTTTTTTGAAGAAATAGAGCCCTTCTTTAAAGATTCAGATGGTTCATCTATCTTTAGCTTTAAGGCGAAATAGATAAATTTTACCCTCCCTTCTCTTCGCTCCTCATGATAATTGGAAAAATCGATTCCATAGCGGGTTTGAATATCCTCGATGATCCTTTTGGCTTCTTCGATAATCATTTTCCTTACAGGTGCCTTATTATGGATTGCCAATAACGTGTCGCCTGAACCGTGTATTCTTTTTTATCAATCCACTTCCCTTTTATGATCCAGTTTCCAATTACGGCCTCCGGGATTTCCTTCAATCGGTTTTTGATTTCCGAATCGAGTTCATTGAATTCATCCACCAAAGGTTTTAATTCCCCCCTCCGATCCAATTTGAGTTCAAGATCGGGATCATCCAAAAGGGCTCCCTTCTCTTCATGGGGAGGGAGGCATATATGACTGAAAGGGCAATTCTCACAAAACCCCTCTTCCCAGGGGATTCTTTCCGGAAGCGTTCCGGCCTCGACATGATGGTTGATCCGCTCGGCCTTCTGAATCAAAGTCTCAGCATAATCGTAATCGAGATAGAGGGGGATCTGTTTTAACTTTCCATTACTTCTATTTTTTAAAATAAAAAGACCCTCCTCCTCCTCATCCAATAAGAGATAAAGGGTCAACTGGGCCGGATATTTTCTGAGAAAGACAAACTTGGAATTGGTCATGTCCTTTATGGAATTGATCTTCTCCCAGGCATAAGGATTAAGAGATTTGATTTCAATGGGGATTGCTCTATCGTCATCCAAAATCTTGGCATCGACCTTGCCCGTTATTTGATATTTCTTCCATTCAAAGGGCCTCTGTTGTTCGATAATCTTGAAGCCTGCCTCTTGCAAATCCCAAAGAACCCCCTCTTCATGAAGATTTCCATCATCGAAAATAAATTGGAGGTTGACATCATGGAGTGCCCGGTCCTCCCCCCTTGTTCGAAGATAGACAAGATACCGTTCGCAAGGATGGCCCATTTCGGAGGCTCTGTTGGAATTGACAGGCCATAGCTTGATCTTCTTTGCTTTTGCTTCGATTACAGCTTGAACGACATCAATCATTTTTGACCTCCTTCTGCAACGCCTCAATCACTTTAGAGGCTTGGCTCTTGGTGAGGTTAGACATCGAAGTAATCACGGAATCCAGGGCTAAAATACCACTGACTTTCTCATGCCTCTGAAAATCATCTTTGATCCCTAAACGATCCAGCATTTTCCCTATAGCCGTGATCTGAGATTCCGTTGCAGACTCTCCTAAATCTGGTTGGTTCTCAGAGATGAATTTTTTCTCCTTCCCTTTTGGGGAAGACGAATATTCCACCTTTGAAATCTTTGAGGGATCAAGGCCAGCCTCTTTGAGGTCTTCCCAGGTAAGGTTTCGAATACCGAGAATCCGAGAGATCCCATTTCCAATTGTGTTGGTTATGGCCGATTTCATCACATCCGCTTTATCAATCTCAGTTGGCGGAAGCTCAATCTTTACTCTCTCTTTTTTCTCTTGATCCCATTGATAGCGGGTCGTAAAGAAAGAATCCTTCGAAGACCTTGACCCTCGAACTTCAACAGTAGACCCTCCCATGACAAACTCCATCGAAACATCAAACCTGAAATGGCCATTTCCCTCCTCAAATCTCTGAGGCTCTCCAATGAATCGCCACGAGATTCCAAAAAGTCTTGCGATTTTTTCCGCTCCCGAAGCCTGAATATAGGGCTTCCCCCCCTGATCAACCCAATCTCTCTCGTTTGTAATTCTCAAAGCTTGCCGTTTGATCTTTTTAATCGCCTCTGCTCTTTTTTCGGCCATTTCCGCAATTGAAATCAGTTTATCGGATTCAAGGGGAGAAACTATCAAATCATGATCTTTTTGAGTTTTTGTTCCATCTTTTTCCATCTTTAAACTCCTTCTGGGTTAGAGAAAGGGGGGTCTCCAGGGAAGACTCTATTTGAATCCTCCCCGGAGGGTTGGGGATTAGAAGAAAAGGAGGATCCAGGTTTAACCCCCTGCTTAGTCTAAATAGCCCAATCTCCAAATCGCTAATCCCTCTTAAACCAATCTTTGAGATCGCTGACTGACATCCATTCAGAGTAAGAATAAAGCCTTGGAACAACCTTCAAGGCTTCCCAGGTAGAAGCTTTAAAAGCCCGATTGTCCTTGTGCGGCTCTCCCATCTGATCGAGGAGATCCCACAATCTTGACACAATCAATCCCATCTTTTCGCCATGCTGATTAAATTCGGCAACCAAGGGGATAGCTTGAAATGCAAGATAATCTCTCTTAAGCTCCCGTCTTTGATTTATCAGCTCTTGCCGTTCTTTTTTAAGAACCTCAATCCGTTTCGTCAAACCTACTAACTCATCCTCTTCGATCTCATGCCTCTCTCTCAGTTCACGAAGTTTCTGATTAATTTTTTCAGGATTTTCCCCCAGGGCCAATATCCTCTGCCTCTCTTCTCTTAGGCCCTCGTGTTGCGAATCGAATTCCTTCAAAGAATCCTCGATCTGATTTTTTCTTTCAACTGCCAAATCAAGGTCAGAAGTCTTTTTCTCCAAAGCAATTTCGCACTCCTCAATCTTTTTCTCCCAATTCACATTTTCCTTCATCTTGATCCCTCCTTATTCGTAGATTGAATATTTTTTCCCGTCTTTAGTGACAAAAGTCCCTCTCTCTTCATTGAAAGCCAAGACATCTTCCGGGGTGGCGTCTCTCTCAATAACCCGATACTTCTTGATCTTACGACCCATCTCCCCATCAACAAGATCAAATCCAACCACCTCCTGAACTTTTATCTTTTTCAACTTCAAAAATTTCTCAAGTTCCATAGATGTCTCCCCCTTCTAAAGTCGAAAGAAAGATTCTTCTTTCTTAATTTCATCTCTTCATACGAATCGCTTTGATAATCCTCTGGGGATGGCTCCAGGCCGAAGCTTGCAGGTGGGAAAGAATATCTTTGACAAAAAACTACCAT
>CAKZKY010000510.1 GCA_937124575.1 uncultured Pseudomonadota bacterium
TAGAGTTTCAACTGGTTCATCAAATCAGGCTTCACCGTGAAAGCTTTCTCCGGTCTGGGATGCATGAGTGCCATCAGGATGGTGATGATGACAACAATGACCAGGGTGAGGATGAGATTGAAGGGGTGAAAGATGGTGTTCGATACCGGGATGGTGGCATCAAGGAATTTCCCTTTGATCAGAAAGTTATCTGGAGTTGCCACAAGCAGGGTGGCTGAGCCAGAAAGGCCCGAGTGCCAGGTGCAGCCCAAGCCAAGATAGGCAGCCGCAATCAGGAGACGGTAGTCCACTTTGGGATTTCTTCTGACAATGAAGAGGGCCAGCATGGCACTTGCGATCAGGCTCAATCCCCAGTTGAACCAGGCCATGAGCATGGAGAAGAGCGACATGATCATGATCGCCTGCCAGGGTTTTTCTGGATTGGCCCAACCGGAGAGCCCATTCATCAAGCGTCGAATAGGGGGTGAGCAAGCCAAGATATAGCCGGTCATCATGATTAAGCACATCTGCATGCCAAAGGCGAGCAGTTCCCAGAAACCTTTTCCCCATGCCTGGACTGCTTGATAGGCTCTGCTGTCTATGCCGACCTCCGGCTTGAACCCCCAGATGAGGGCCATGATGTAGGTGATGATGCTGAGAAAAATGACAATGACCAGGGCATCCGGAATCCAGCGCTCTGTCCATCGGGTGAGTCCATCGCCCCAGTCTTTTAGAAACTCAAATGCTCCTCGGACTTCTTCCTTCTTCTTTTCGTTCATAGACGGTTCCTCCTTTTTAAGGGGTTAGAGAAAAAGAGCTCCAGATTTAAAGATTGGAATGAGAATATTTGTAACGAATCACCCCCTTTCCGAGGATTTCTTAAAGATCTAGAAATCTCTGATCACATCGAGTAGAATGGAAATTGATTAAACCCACCCCAATCAACTTTTTCATATCGAAATCAGCCCCATTTGTCAAGAAAAAATTGAACCATGGGAAGGTCTCCAAATCCTTTTTAACATTGACTTTTTTTCTATTTGTGTTAACATCGAATCAATCATTTCCAATAATATCTGAGGGCGAAAAATTAGTCTTTCAGAGCGCTCTCATAGAGGGTTTGGTTGCTTCGATCTTTTTTAGCGATTGAGCTTCCGGAAGCGATTTTGAAGAGGATCGGGGAGGTTCAGCAAGATTTAAAGTCCGCGAGAGCCGATGTCCGATGGGTGAGCCCTCGCAATATTCATCTCACCCTAAAATTTTTTGGAAATATCGAAGAATCGCAGATTGATGCGATAACCCAAGCGATCGAAGAGCCTGTTCGGGTAACCCCTTCCATATCGATTACCGTGAAGGGAATCGGTGCTTTTCCAAGCTTGAAGAATCCCAGAGTAATCTGGATAGGATTGCCTGATGAGAAGAAGGTTTTAGTCTCCATTCAGAGGAGGTTGGAAGGAGAGCTTCAGAAGATCGGGTTTCAACCTGAGGATCGCCCATATCATCCCCATCTGACTTTAGGAAGGATGAGATCAAATCGGGGAAAGGATGAGCTGCTAAAGGAGATGGAGAAGTATCGGGAAGAAGAATTTGGAAGTTTTCATGCCGAAAGGGTCGTCCTCTTTAAGAGTGATCTGAGACCAGAAGGAGCGGTCTATACCAGATTGAGGGAAGTGAAGTTTGGAGACCTTTAAATTGCAGATTGCGGATCGCAGATTGCAGATTGAAAAATCTGAAATCGTAAATCTAAAATCTGAAATAAAGGAGGGAGAATGAAGGAGGATCCGAGCAGAAAAAAGGCAGTCGATCTGGCGGTCTCGCAGATCGAAAAACAGTTCGGCAAAGGCGCCATCATGAAGCTTGGTGCGGAAACCATGCCAGGAGAGATTCCCACGATTTCAACTGGCTCTCTGTCCCTCGATATCGCCCTTGGTGTGGGTGGATTACCCAAGGGACGGGTCATTGAGATTTTCGGTCCTGAGGCATCCGGAAAGACGACCTTAGCCCTCCATGTTGTTGCCGAAGCACAGAAGAGAGGAGGGATCGCTGTCTTTATTGATGCGGAGCATGCGCTCGATGTCCAGTATGCGAAGAAATTAGGGGTGAAGGTGGATGAGCTTCTTCTCTCACAACCCGATACTGGAGAGCAGGCCCTCGAGATTGCGGAACATCTCGTCCGCAGCGGTGGCGTGGATGTGATCGTCATCGACTCTGTAGCGGCCCTCGTTCCAAAAGCGGAGATCGAGGGCGAGATGGGCGATGCCCATATGGGGCTTCAGGCCAGATTAATGTCTCAAGCCTTAAGAAAATTGACGGCAACCATCAGCAAGTCGAATACGATCGTCATCTTCGTCAATCAGATCCGGATGAAGATTGGTGTGATGTTCGGAAATCCAGAGACGACGACCGGTGGCAATGCCCTCAAGTTCTATTCCTCGGTCCGTCTCGATGTCCGGAGGATCGGCTCTATCAAATTGGGGCAGGATGTGATTGGCAGCCGAACCAAGGTCCGTGTGGTGAAGAATAAGGTCGCCCCTCCTTTCAAAGAGGTGGAATTTGACCTCATCCATGGTGAGGGGATTTCGAGAGAGGGGGATGTCCTCGATCTGGCTGTGGAGAAGAATATTGTGGAGAAGAGCGGAACCTGGTATACCTTTGGCGGACAGCGGATCGGTCAGGGAAGGGAGAATGCAAAGCAGTTTTTGAAGGAGAATCCGAAGATCCTTGAACAGATGGAGAAAGATGTTCTTCAAAGCGTCTCTCTCTCGAGGGCAGGTGCTCCAAAATAAGAAGGGAATCTTTAAAAATCTGAAATTTGAATATCGAAATCTGAAAAAAATTCGAATGTTCAAGAATCAAATTCTCTAAACTCCCGGATTTAGGCTGAGTTGAGTGTGAATCATCCCGCCACGGCGGTTATGGAGGCAAAGATGGATCTCAACGAAATCCTGATGGACGCCTTAGAGAACGAGGCATCTGATGTTCATTTCAAAGAAGGTGCCCCTCCTATCTTCAGAATCAATGGCACCCTGCAGCCTCATCAAAACGTAAAACCCTTCGATCATGAAGATCTTTCGAAGATGGCTTACGGTCTGATGAACGACTGGCAGAAAGAGCGGTTCATCAAGAACCGGGAAGTTGATATGGGCTACGAGGTCCACGGTCTGGGCCGATTCCGGATCAATGTCTACCAGCAGAGAGGGAAACTCTCCATTGCCCTTCGAATCGTTCCCTATCAGATCAAAACCTTAGAGGAACTCCACCTGCCTCCAGTGATTGGCAAGATCTCCCTTGAAAACAGGGGGCTCATCCTCGTCACGGGAACGACCGGTAGCGGCAAGTCAACGACTCTTGCTTCTATGGTTGACATTATTAATAGAAGTCGGAATTGCCATA
The DNA here is from genome assembly GCA_937124575.1 of uncultured Pseudomonadota bacterium. GTDB lineage: Bacteria > Desulfobacterota > BSN033 > BSN033 > UBA1163 > RBG-16-49-23. The sequence goes on from CAKZKY010000510.1 coordinate 3,370, forward strand.
TCATCACGATTGAAGATCCGATCGAGTTCATCCACGATGACAAGCAATCGATCGTTGACCAACGGGAGGTTGGGTCGGATACCAGCTCTTTCGCCAGTGCCTTGCGGGTGGCCCTGCGGCAGGACCCGGATGTGATCCTGGTCGGCGAGATGAGGGACTTTGAGACGATCGAGACCGCTCTAACCGCAGCGGAGACAGGCCATCTCGTCATGTCCACCCTCCATACCCTCAATGCCACGGAGACGATCACCCGTATCATCTCTGTCTTTCCTCCTTACCACCAGAAACAGGTGAGGCTCCAATTAGCCGCCGTCCTCAAAGGTGTGATCTCTCAGAGGCTCGTTCCAAGGGCGGATGGAATGGGACGGGTTCCAGCCGTGGAGGTCTTGGTCTCCACAGCCCGAGTGAGGGAGTGCATCATTGAGAAAGATAAGACGAACGAGCTCAACGACGCTATCTCCAAGGGACAGACGACTTACGGAATGCAGACTTTCGACCAGTCGCTGATGTTCCTGATGAAACAGAATCTGATCACCTACGAGGAGGCCCTCAAGCATTGCAGCAACCCAGATGACTTTTCCTTGAGAGTGAAAGGAATTCTTGCGACGAGCGATACGTCCTGGGATGATTTCGAGACGTTTGGAAAAGAGAAAGAGGGGGAGAAGAAGGCGAGACCGGGAAGGCCGCTCGATCCAAAGCTCGATCCAAAGATGGGAGGCATGGGTTTAAAAAGATGACCTCGGATGAGATTCGAAGGGCCTTTCTCAAATACTTTGAGGTGAGAAATCACCGGGTCGTTTCCAGTTCGTCGCTCGTTCCCAGAAATGATCCCACCCTGCTCTTCACCAATGCCGGAATGGTTCAGTTCAAAGGGGTCTTTTTAGCTGAAGAGACCCGGGACTATGTCCGCGCTGCCACCTCCCAGAAGTGCGTTCGCGCTGGAGGCAAGCATAATGATCTTGAAAATGTAGGCAAGACGGCCCGTCACCACACCTTCTTCGAGATGTTAGGGAACTTCTCTTTTGGCGACTACTTTAAGGAGGGCGCCATTGAGATGGCATGGGACCTTCTCATTCGAGAATGGAGACTTCCTGCGGATAAGATGTGGATCACCATCTATCTCGATGACGACGAGGCCTTCGACCTCTGGCGTAAGATTGGCATTCCAGCAGACCGGATCGTTCGGTTAGGGGAGAAGGATAACTTCTGGGCCATGGGGGAGACAGGGCCCTGTGGACCCTGCTCTGAGATCGTGATCGATCAGGGAGAGTCCATGGGTTGCGGTCGGCCTGATTGCGCTGTGGGATGCGACTGCGACCGCTACCTCGAACTTTGGAACCTCGTCTTCATGCAGTTCAACCGTGACGCTCAGGGCAAGATGACCCCTCTTGCAAAGCCCTGTATCGATACAGGCATGGGATTAGAGCGAATCTCTGCCATTCTTCAGGGCGTGAAGAGTAACTTTGAGACCGACCTCTTCGTTCCGATCATCCAAGAGATTGGAGAGATCAGCCACCTCGCCTATGGGAAAGATCCTAAAGCCGATATCTCCATGCGGGTCATTGCCGATCACAGCCGGGCATCCGCCTTTTTGATCAACGATGGCGTTCTACCCTCAAATGAGGGCAGAGGCTATGTGCTTCGCCGGATTATGCGAAGGGCGATGAGACATGGCAAGATGCTTGGCATTGAGCATCCTTTTCTCTATCAGACCTCCAAGAAGGTCGTGGATCTAATGAAGGATGCTTACCCCGAATTGAGGGAGACCGAGGCGATCGTCTCCAAAGTGATCCGTAATGAGGAGGAGCGTTTTTCAGAGACGCTCGATTCGGGATTAAGGATTCTGAGAGAAGAACTGGACCGATTGAGAAAAGAGAAGGGAAAGGTCCTTTCCGGAGAGATAGCCTTCCGCCTTTACGACACTTATGGTTTTCCTCTCGACCTGACCACCGAGATTCTCCAGGAAGAAGGGATGCGT